>DAORHS010000057.1:0-11984 GCA_035438165.1 Prosthecobacter sp. | reverse complement strand
ATGTTTTCCACCACCGTGAGCAAATTGGAGCCGGTTCCTTCCACGGTGCCGACAAGCGCAGAGGTGATCAGATTGCGCACATCAAAGATCCGCTTCTCAATCGTGCCAGTGGCGTCCACCACCCGGTTCTGACGGCCCATCTCATCGTAGGAATAGAGCGTTTCGTCATAGTTGGCCCCCAGTTCACCTTCGCCACTGGCAGGAATAGCAAAATAGGCACGCTGGGCAATGACACGCCCCCAGGCATCCAGCAGGCGATGGGTCCAACGGCTCCAGCGACATTGCGGCAGCGGCTCCTGCGCGGTCAAGGGACCGCAGGTGCATTCGCGGGCGCTGGTGATCTCATCGATGACATTTCCGCCCGCGTCCATGCGGGTGACGCGCACGCCGCCCACGGTATTGAACTGCACACTGGCACCCGTGCCCCGCATCCAGCCCGAAGCACGACGGACCTCATGCGCATCATCGTCATAAACGGTGAACTGCACCGTGCGGATGGCGGTGGGCTGCGTGTCATCCACGTTCAACTGCACCTCATGCCATGGCCCCATTTCCAGCGTGTTGCGCCCCTGAGCGTCCGACTCGTAATCCGTGATGAGATGCTGGCCGTAACCGGCCAGAGTGTGCCAACCGGTGGGCACATTGCTCATGAGGCTGGTGTCAACATCCTGGATGCGCTGCAACAGCGCCCCGGTAGCGGTGACGTAGCTGCGATAGGTGATGATACCCCGCACATCATCCTCCGTGATGACGTGCCGGTTGGTCATCTCCCAGATCACGCGGCCATAAGCATCATAAATGATGCTGTCAGTCTGAGCGTCTCCTGTACCATTTTCATCGGTGGAAACCACCGGCAGAGTGCGAACACGCTCCTCCACCTGGAGCGTGGGATTGTCCTCGCTGTCAGTCTGCCAGGTGTAGTCATAGCTGGTCTTGGGCGCGTCCTCGTCGGCCATTCCAGCCTCGGGGTAGGAGTATTCCACGCTGAGCTTGTTGACGGTCTGTCCAGCGGCAGTGTGCTGGATGAACTCGTATTTGCTGAGCCAGACCGCATCGCCTTCGCCACCTTCCTGAGTTCCCTTGCGATACACCAATCCTTCCACCGCACAAACCACCGGAGGATAGGTGGTGTCATAGTATTCGGTCACATCAATCAGCCCTTCGTCTGTTTTTAATGTCACCGTGAGATCATCGCCGGGGCCGGAAGGCTCGGAAATGCTGTCCACGGCGGACGGATGGGCGAAAAGAAAAAGACGAAAACCCGCGTCATACTCGCTGTATTCATACCAAACCCTGCCCCCGGCGGCTGAAGGCTCCGTCAGGATGTTCAAAAGGGAGGAACCCGCCGCATGGCAATAGACACGCATGGTGCTGCCATCCGGCCGTGATTCCGTGCAACGGGTGGCCCATTCATTCACGTCAGATGGGACGGGGCTGTTGTCCTCAAAAATGAAGCTGTACTCCTGCCGGCCGCCCATGATGCGCTCCAGGCTGACACGCTTGCTGCCATCATACTCAAAGTAGTAGTCAGCAAAGGAGGCCAGCTCGGTTTCACTGGCACGCAAAGGATCAATGCCTGCCGCCTGCATCTGCTCGTAAGCAGCGGGCTGAATGGCATACTTCAAGCCGTGCTCGAAGCCATTGGCATCACCGGTTCGATAGTAACGATAATGGCTCTTGCGCACACTGCTCCAGGTGCTTGTGCCGGCATCCCATTCCTGGACGTCAGCCAATAACAAATCGCCCAGATTGCCGCGAGCCTCCGTGCTGGTGTAGTAGCTGAACGCCACCCGGCGCACCTCCCGGCCATCCAGCCGATAGGTCACGGAGGCGATGCGCGTGGCATCCACGGCCAGGGACACATACTCATAGCCATAGGTGGCGGAACGACCGCCGACACTTTGTGAAAAGCTGGTCAGCAATCCCGCCTCATCGTAATCCAGGGAGGCGATCTGCCGTGCCGGATCGATCACGCGCACCAGCTTGCCGGCAAGGCCGGAGACCGTGTGGTCGGCAAAAATCCAACTCTCTCCGCTGGGCGCGGCCAGGGTATACTCCTGCAGGTCCGCATCCCAGGCGAGGGTGGATAATCCTGCATAGACATTCCGATAAGCCTCGTCCTCACTGTCGAATTCAAACCACAGGCTGGTCTGCGGACCGGTGACCACGCAGATTTTCTGCGGCTGGCCATCTCCTGCATCGCCTTGGAAAGTGAGATAGCGCAACTGCCTGACCATCCAGCTCGAGCCATTCAAACCGGCGGCGTTGTTGGAATTTCGATTGGAGTAGGAACGCTTATGCCCCCACGGAATGCCGAACCCTGAGGAGCCGAGATCATTCTGCTCCAGGCGCAAGGCACCCGTCGCATAATTGACCGGATTCTCGGTTTCAGGACATTTCTTGCAATCAGGCGAGCCCTCATTCGCTGGATCCTTGCAGAAGCAATCATCCCCGGAACCTGGCTCGCAGGGCTCTGTCTCCGGTTCCGGTTTGGAGGGTTCGCTACTGGTGGGAGGAGATGAGCTGGATGAGGATGAAGAACTGCTGCTGGACGAGGATGAGGAACTTGAACTGCTCGACGAGGAAGGCGGTGAACTACTGGATGAACTCGGCGGCTGTGAACTCGACGAAGAGGGCGGTGACGAGCTGCTCGAAGAACTCGGCGGCTGCGAACTCGACGAGGATGGCGGCGGGGAGCTGCTCGAAGAACTCGGTGGTTGGGAACTCGAAGAGGACGGCGGTGGGGAGCTGCTCGAAGAACTCGGCGGCGGCGAACTGCTGCTGGATGAAGGAGGATTGGAGGATGATGAAGAGGACATATCAGAAGAAGTTTGCGTGTTGAGAGGAGGAACTCCGGGTGGGGCCGCTTCAATTCAGGGCGGCGGAGCAGGTGGGGCCGGCGTCGGCTCCGTTCCCGGACCGTGACCGTTGTCCCGGATCGTGCGGGCGGCGTGGTAGGCGGCCACGAAGGTCTTGTCGGGGAACTGCTCCACCAGGCCATCGAGACTGGCGAACACGGCCTCGACCGTATTGAACCGCTCCCGCATCTGGCCGGTGGTGGCCTTTCTTCCCGCGATGGCCTGCTGCGGCAGGCTGATGACCGTCTCGTAGTCGTCCGCCTCCTTTTTGCACGCCGCCACCGTGGCGGCGGTGATGCCGCACTCCGCCGCCGCTGCCGCCTGCGCCCCGGCCAGCAGCCCCTCGGCGATGCGGATGACCTCCCGGGCGTTGGCCAGCAGCGCCGCGTCCCGCATGCCACGCCAGGCGCTTTTGGAAAACGCACAGCGGACGGCGTCCGCCTCATTCCCCAGCCCGCGGCAGCACTCCGTCACCGCCTGGCCCAGCACGAAGGCCGCGTCCTCCAGCTCCTTCTCCTCCCGCGCCTTGTCCACCGCCGCGCCTTTGATCACCGCGCCCTGCTGCTGGCAAAACTCCGCCAAGGCCGCCACGGCGGCCACCGCCTCCGCCACCCGGCTGGTGAAACGCAGGGGCGGCTGCCCGTCCCACTTCACCTTGCTGGCCGGAGCCTGTAGGAAATCAAGCGTGGTGCGGAAGGCTCCGAGGCGGTTGGTGAATTCGTCTTTCATGGTCTTGTTTGGTTCGCGGTTCTCTGTTCTCAGTTCGCTGTTTTCAATCAATCGGTGGTGGTCCTGAATCGGTGGGAAACAAGGAATGGTCCGCCGACCACGCGGTTTCGGCCTTCGACCGGAGCATTTGGAAGTCCGACCGCGCCGTTGGGCTGGCCGACGCGGCGGTTTGGGAGAGCAACCGGGCGATTCGAGCGCCCCACCCGGCTGTGCCAGAAGCCGACGCGGCGATTTGGGAAAACGACCGTCGTTTTTGAGCAGGCGACCGCGTCATTTGGATGCCCGACCACGCCATTCGGGGAACCGACCGCGTCGCTTGAGGCTGCGACCGCGCGATTTGAACCGCCGACCGCCCGGTTTGAAACGGCTTCTTGACAGCCCCATCCGTCAGTTTCGCGAACCGCGAACCGCGAACCGCGAACCGCGAACCGCGAACCGATGAAGCGTTGGAGAAACGTCGCTCATGAATTTATGCGAATTTAAATTCATGCTAAGGCAAGGCGCACATAAACGGCAATAAGTGAGGTCTTTAGACTAAACTTTAATCTTAAGTTTGGAATGTGAGTCCTTGATTTTCAAGGGTTTCCTTTTCGCAAAAAAATGAATGGCCTAGGGATGCAAGGGCTGTTTGCCCGCTTCATAATTCATCTTGACCCTCCGTGCCGCCACCGCCCACACTGGGGTGTCCTCTCGATGTCCCTGTTTGTCGCCTCCCTTCTCTACCTCGCCCTGCTGCTGCTGCTCGCGGTCATTTCCGCCACGGAAACGGCCATTCACAGCGCGCGTGACATCGAGGCGCAGCTCCTCGACGCCGGCGAGGGGGCCGTGGCCGAAAAAATGCGCGCCATCACCGCCAATCCCTTCGCGCAGTTGCACCGCACGCTGCTGCTCTCCGCGGCGCTGAACCTCGCCCTCGCCGCGCTCGGCCTGTGGCTCGTCACCGGCCCGCTGCGGGCGCTGGGCTGGAATCCGTGGATTTCATCTTCGGTGCTGTTCCTGGCAACGGTCCTGCTAGGAGACATGGCTCCCAAATTTTTTGCCGCACGCAATCCCTCCGTGGTTCTGCTCGGCAGCCTGCGTCTCCTGCATCCGCTGCGCAACGTGCTGGATCCCCTCGCCTCGCTCGTGGACCGCACCACCGACGTGCTGCTGCAGAAGTTCGTCACCCGCCACGTGAAGATGCGCGTGCCCGTCACACGCGATGAGTTTGAAACCCTCGTCGAAATGCGCCAGGAGCAGGGCCTGCTCGACGGCGATGAGAGCGCCATGATCCACGAGGCGCTCGACATCGAGGCGCTCACCGTGCGCGACTGCATGATCCCGCGCGTCGATCTCGCCCTCATGAGCAGCGAAGATTCGGCGGAGAAAACCACGGCCGTCCTCGAAAAGTCCGCCAGCCGCTTTGTCACCGTCTATGGCGAAACGCCGGACTCCGTCGAGGGCGTGATCGACACCCGCGCGTGGAAGCTCGCCAACCGGCCGCCCTGGCGCTCCCTGCTGCGCACGCCGGCCTTCGTGCCGGAGACCATGCCCGTGCTCGAAGCCCTGGAGCATCATCTGCTGGGCGACGACAAGCCGGCGCTCATCGCCGACGAGTATGGCGGCCTCGAAGGCATGATCACCCGCCGCGAGATCGCCGACTGGCTGCTCTATGAAGCCGCCCCCTGGCATGGCGAAGCCTCGGAGATTCGCGATCTCGGCGCCGGCCGCTACCTGCTCGATGGCGGCACGCGTCTGGATCATCTCACCGAGGAGCTCGACCTCAATCTCGCCGCGGACGGCATCGACACCATCGGCGGGCTCGTCTTCAACCAGCTCGGCCATGTACCCAAGCCCGGCGAACGCGTCACCATTGAAAACGCGGACATCAAGGTCCGCCGCGTCGTGCGCGCCCGCATTCAGGAAGTCGAGCTCCGCATTCAACCCAAACCCGCCGACGAAGCCTCAGGCATCTGATTTCCAATTTCAAATTTCAGCTTTCAGCTTTTTCCCCGTGACCTGGTTCTTCCTCATCGCCTGCCTCGCCCTCTCCTTCATGCTCTCCGGTTTGGAGAGTGCGGTGATGGCCGTCAGCCGCGTGCGCGTGCGCCATGCCGCCAGCGAGGGTGACCGCCGTGCGCGCCGTCTGCTGCCGCTGCTGGAAGACCGTGATGCCCTGATCGGCTGCATCACCGTGGCCAATCATCTGACCAATCTCGCTGCCTTCCTGCTCGTCGCCTTTCCCGTCATTCACCAGGCGACTTTGTGGGGCTATGTGCTCGCCTTCGTCATCGCGCTGCCCGTCTTCCTCATCGGTCTCGAGGTCATGCCGAAGAAGCTCTTCCGCCGCTACCCGTTTCGCTCCATGCGCAGCGTCTCGCCGCTCGTGCATCTCGTCGGCCTTGCGCGTCCCCTGTTCCGCGTCGTTGCAGGCGTGCAAGCGGCCAGGGCCGACGAGTCTCCGAGCGAAGCCCATCAAACACGCAGCCGGGATGATCTGAAGGCGCTCGCGCAGGAGCTCGCCGCGCAGCATCAGCTCTCCTCGAACGCCACCCATCTCATCGAGCGCGTGCTCGACTACAAAAAGCTGTGCACGTCCGATGTCATGCAGCCGCTTGCGCGCAGCATCGCCCTCGCCGCCGAGATCCCCGTCAGCACGGCTCTGATCATCGCCCGCGAGCAGAACTGCACCCTGCTTCCCGTGCTCGGGGACAACGGCAGCTTCATCGGCGTGCTCGACACCTCGGACCTTCCCGCCTCCACCCCGCCCGACCGCCTCGTGCGTCATCACATGCGCACGCTCGATGCCATTCCCGGCAGCCTGCCCGCCCTCCACACCCTGCAGCGCCTGCGCAAATCCGGCCGCCGCCTCGCCGTCGTCGTCGATGAACGCCAGCAGCCTCTGGGCCTCATCACCGAAGAGCGCCTGCTGGAGCCGCTGATGCATTGAAGAAGGAAGAGGCCGGAGTTTACGGTGGTTGACGATTGTTGACCGTCGTTGACGATGGTTCCCATCAATTCCGCGTTCGTCATTCGTCATTCGTCATTCGTCATTCATCATTTCCCGCATGCCCTCCCTTCTCTTCGCCACCTCCAACGCCCACAAGACCGAAGAAGTCGCCGCCATTCTCGGTGACGACTGGCAGGTCGAAGATCTCCGTGCCCATCCTGGCGTCACGCTCGATGAGGAAACCGGCGAGACTTTTGAAGAGAACGCCATCATCAAGGCCGTCAGCGGCAGCAGGGGTGTTCCTGGAATGCTGGTTCTCGCCGACGATTCCGGGCTCGAGGTCGATGCTCTCGGCGGCGCGCCCGGCGTGCGTAGCGCACGCTATGGAGGCCCCAAAGCCACCGCCGCAGACAACCGGGCCAAACTTAAAACCGAACTCGCCAGACGGGCACAATACACCCGCTTCGTCGCGCGCTTCCGCTGCTGCATGGTGCTCGCACGCGATGGCGAGGTGCTGCACATCACCCATGGCAGCGTGGAAGGCCGTGTCATCACCACTGAACAGGGTGAAGGCGGCTTTGGTTATGATTCCATGTTCATTCCCAACGGCTTCAGTGAAACGTTTGGCGTCCTGCCGGCGGAGACGAAGAACCAGCTCAGTCATCGCGCCCGGGCGCTCGCGGCCATGCAGCAGCAGCTCGCCTCACTTCTCTGATCATGCGCCATCAGGTCGTCATCGCAGTACTCGCACTCGTGGGTTGTGCTCAACCACCCCCGCCCGCACCCGTCGCGCCAGACAGCCGCCCGCCGGACCTGGCCCCGCGCTATCCATCGTGGGAGGAAGTTTCAGAGCGCACGCAAGACCCGGCCGCCTTCCCTCCGACGGAGGCCAACTGGCATCCCCTTTCGCCCGTCGAAAGCCGGCAGCTCGCGGGTGGCGCCGCGCTCTCCGACATCTCCGTCTCCCACCACGGCCGCTCCACCGACCTCCAGCTCATTATCTTCGACAGCCGCCGCTACGACCTCAAAGTCATCGACCAGCCGGATGACGGGTCCGGCGGTGGCAGGATCCGTGAATGCATGCGCGGTGCCAATGCCGCCGCCGGGGTGAATGGAGGTTTCTTCACGCCGCAGTTCACGCCCATGGGCCTCATGATCGCCGAAGGGCGCAGGACCGGTGCCTGGCAGGCGAACAAGCTCCTCACCGGTGCCGTTGTCGTTCATCATGAGCCGCAGTTGCTCTGGAACGCCGAGGTGCGGGATGCCGGCGGCGCCCGCCATCTCCTTCAAGCCGGTCCGCGCCTCGTCGATGCGGGCCGTCCGGTGTCAAATCTCGAACGCGCCAAGCACACCACCCGCACCTTCATCGCCACGGATGGCGGTCATCAGTGGATCCTCGGTCTCGCCCACGACATCAGCCTTGGCGAACTTGCCGAACTCCTCACCGCGCCCGGCACCATCCCCGGTTTCCCCATCCACCGCGCCCTCAACCTCGACGGAGGCCGCTCCTCCGCCCTCTACTACCGAACCGCCGACGGCAGCGAGCATTCCGACCCCGGCTGGAGCACCGTTCGCAACTACCTCGGCATCGTACCGCGATGAACATTGAACAACGAACGAAGAACAGCGAACATTGAGTCCCAATCGTTCGATGTTCGATGTTCGATGTTCGATGTTCAGCTTTCAATGTTCCGCGTTCGACTTCCATGCTCTCTCCTTCCTCCCGCACCTTCCTCCTCGATCTCCTTTCCACGCCCAGCCCCACCGGCTTTGAGCACCGCGGCCAGCGCAAGTGGGTGGCTCATGCGCGCCAGTTCGCCGACCGCGTGGAGAGCGACGCCTATGGCAACGCCTGGGCCACGCTCGATGGCGCCGCCAACGGCCGCCGCCTCATGCTCGAAGCCCATGCTGATGAGATCGGCTACATGGTGAAATACATCTCCAAGGACGGCTTCCTCTTTGTGGATCGTGTCGGCGGCAGCGACGTCGCCACTGCCCGCGGTCGCCGCGTCGATATTTTTGGGGACAAAGGCACCGTGCGCGGCGTCATCGGCAACATCGCCATGCACATCCGCGACCGTGAGGATGAAAAGGTGCCGAAGGTCCATGAGCTTGCCATCGACATCGGTGTCTCCAGCGCCAAGGAAGTCGCCAAGGCCGGCATCCGCGTCGGCCATCCCGCCGTCTATGCGGATGGCGTCGAGGAACTCGGCACGGACAAGCTCTGCGGCCGCGCCTTGGACAACCGCATCGGCGGCTTCATCATCGCCGAGGTCATCGCCCGCCTCAGCAAGCGCAAAGCCCGCCTGCCCACCACCGTCCATGCCGTCAATGCCGTGCAGGAGGAGATCGGCGGTCACGGTGCGCGCATGATCGCCCACCGCCTCATGCCGGACGTCGCCGCCGTGCTCGATGTCACCCACGCCACCGACACACCAAACGTCGATGTCCGGCTTCACGGCAGCGTGCAGCTCGGCGGCGGCCCCACCCTCACCCACGGCGGTCCGAACCACGTCGAAGTCGTGAAGCGCCTCATCGCAGTGGCCGAAAAGGAAAAGATCCCCGTCCAGCACGAGGCCGTCTCCCGCACCACCGGCACGGACACCAATGTCATCTTCATCCAGCAAAGCGGCATCCCCAGCGCCCTCGTGTCCCTGCCGCTGCGCTACATGCACAGCGTCGTCGAAATGGCCCACCTCGACGATGTCGAACACACCATCCAGCTCCTCACCGCCTTCGCCGAAAGCGTGAAGGCGAAGGATGAGTTCCGGGTGAAGTTGTAGGCGCATGGCCGCCGAACGGCTCTATCACCCCCTTCGTCTTCAGTAAATGCCGGCCAATGGTGCTTGCGATGACCGGTCATCAAACACAGAATGGCCGCCGAATGTCCAGTGTCCCGACAATCACGACAAATCTGGGGCCCGCTATGTCCCTCAACGACTCGGCGTCGCGTTTGCAGTTGCAGCCGCTCCAACCGGAGGATCAGCTCTATGCTCCGCTCGACAAGGCGCGAGCCACTCAGGAGCTGTCGAAGTTGGAGGTGTTTCTTCGCAATTCGGCCAAGACTCCGAACGCCTTCGCCAAGTGCGCCTTCGTCGGCAATCGCGGCTCCGGCAAGAGCACCTACCTCTTTCACCTCGAACATGAACTGGAAGAAGCAAAACTCTTCACTCCTGTTCACATCTTTCTCGATCCTACCTTGGAATCGGATTGCGACTACAGCGATCTGTTTCTGCTCATGGTCCATGAGATCGCCGACCAGTTCCAGAAGCGCGGGCACCCTGTCGATCAGGCCGAACTCGCGAAAGTATCACTCTGGTTTGCCGAGATCACGTTGGACAAGACTTCGGAATGGAAAAAGGAAATTGGGCTCACCGCCGAGGTCGAAGGTTCTGCGAAGACCGGTATTCCTGGCATTCTCTCCCTGAAGATTCTCTCGAAGCTCAAGTCCATGATCGTCGGCAGTGAAACCTCACGAAAGCACATGAGGCAGCGGCTGCAAAACTACGCCAGCGATCTGCGGGAACGCATGAATGACTTCCTCGATCATGCGCGCACGATTCTCAAAGACGCAGGCAAGCCTGACCGCCTCCTCATCGTGCAGGACAATCTCGACCGTATCCGTCCGCGCGAGATGGCACAGCGCCTCTTCGACACCGGCGGAGACATGCTCCTCGACATCCGCGCTGATCTTATCTACACCGCGCCGCTGGCGCTGAATCTGGCTCCGCTCGATCTCAGCCGCATTTTCCCGCATGTCTTCACCATGCCGAATGTCAAAGTTCGCCTCCGTAATGGCAGGGCGCACAAGCCAGGGATCGATGGCCTCGTCGCCCTCATCGGCAGGCGGCTCTCGCTCAGCCTGATCTTTGAGAGCGAGAAAGTGGCGCGTTTTCTCGCCGAGAAGAGCGGTGGCAGTGTCCGCGACCTCATCCGCATGCTGGACGATGCGCAACTCCAAGCACAGGTCGATGGCAAGCTGCGCGTGGACATGGCCAGCGCCAAGGCGGCTGTTCGGAAGGCCGCTACGAACTTCAGTCGCCTGCTACGCCCCGGCTCCGTTTACTATCCGATCCTTGCCGATGTACACCGCACCAAGACCGAGTTTGGCGTGCCTGAAGGTGAGGCCACCAAGAAAGGCGTGGCCGATGCGCGCGAATTTTTCGCCGAACTAATCGGCAACGGCAGCGTGCTGGAATACAATGGCGACGATTCCTGGCATGACGTGCATCCCGCCGTGTGCGAGATTCAGCAATTCCAAGATGCCTTCGTCAAAGCCAGCCTCCCCCAGGCATAAGCATGCCTCGCCGAAATGCGGCAGTGGTAAACGCGCGCCCAAACAGCCCCCGGCACATTCAGATGCCGAGCGTCGTGGGCTGGAGTTGTTCCTGCGCCAGCGCACCGGCTTCCACCTTGCTCTCGCACTCTATAATGATCCGCTTGAACGCACAATCTGTGTGAGGGAACTCACAGAGGCCCTCGCTGTGGAAAAGATTGATCTGCGTGTCATCGACCTCTTCAGCCCCTCGTTCGCGCACACCTTGCTGGATCACGTCAAAGCGGCGGTCGCACCCGCTCAGCCTGATCAGAGGCTCGCCTTGATGATCATCAATTTGGAGTCGCGGGTGGAATACAATCCCGAGTTGCACCAATCCGGCAGCCCCGGCCTGGAGTTTCTCGCCACCGCCAATCTCCATCGTGAGCTGTTTGAGGCCGCCTGCCCGTTTCCCCTCGTCATCTGGATGACCGAACTGCTGGAGCGGGCCATCGTGAAACAGGCCCCCGACCTCTGGCAATGGCGCAGCCATGTCTTCGATCTGCGCACCCGAGAACGACCGGTGGAGACATTCACTGCACCTGATGGCCGTCCACTGCGTAGTGATGATAACCGCCTGCATCCCGACATCCGCCTTCAGCGTCTCGAAGACGAACTCGCAGCCTATCGGAAGACGGGATCACGTGCAGATGAAATGCGCACGCTCAATGCCATCGGACTCGCGCGGCTGGATGCCGGGGATGCCAAGCTGGCGCGCCATGACTTTGAGGAGGTTCTCCGCATCGCCAGAGAACTGGGAAACCGCAGGTGGGAAGGTGCCGCGCTGGGCAACCTCGGCAACGCCTACGGTGGCATAGGCGACGCGCACAAGGCCATTGCGTACCACGAGCAGGCGCTGACCGTTTGCCGCGAGATCGGTGACAAGCGCTGGGAAGGCGCTGCGATGGGCAACATCGGCAATTCCCACGGCGACTTGGGCGACGCACGCAAGGCCATCGAGTTTTATGAGAAGCAGTTGGTCATTACCCGTGAGATCGGCGACCGGCTTGGAGAAGGTAACGCGCTGAGCAGCCTCGGCCTCTCCCACACCGACTTGGGTAATGCGCAAAAGGCCATTGAGTTTTACGAACAGGGCTTCGAAATCCACCGCGAGATCGGCAGCCGACTTGCTGAAGGGCAAGATTTGGGCAAT
>DAORHS010000056.1:0-12010 GCA_035438165.1 Prosthecobacter sp. | reverse complement strand
GATGTGGTCCACCCGCAGGCCGCCCTTCTGCTTTGTGTTGCTGTGGCACTCATGGCATCGGTTCACCAGGACGGGCCGCACTTCCTTCTCAAAGAAACTCAGCGCCACACGCTGCGCATCATCGTCCGCCGCCACGGTGGTCGTGGCAGCCATCCAGAGAAGCAGATGAGTCAAACGTGCCGGGTTCACTTTGAAAATGCTTTGAAAACGTTCACTGGCATAGCGTGCCCACCCGTCTTGCCGGGACGCCCATTCCTGGCGCGGGAGGCGGCGGTCGGCATGGCCCCCGAGGCTTGTGGGGCATACCATTCGATGGAGTCTTTGATGTGCTGAGCCATCACTTTGGCAGCCATCTCCGGCTGGCGGTCAGCCAGCGTCTGCAACACCTTCCTATGCCCCGTCACGCTGAAGCGGCGGAGATCAGGGGCCATATTTTGCTGGAGGCTGTGGATGTGGGTCAGCGCCATCTCGAACTGCCAGCGCACGCATTGCCAAAGCATGACCAGCCGTTCATTTCCACCGCACTTCATGATGTATTCATGCATGGCGATGTCCAAGGCGCTGAACTTCACGCCTGCGGCCGCCTTCTCCTGGGCGGTGATGCTTCGCTCGATCCACCGGGTGTCTTCATCGGTCCAACGGACAGCCGCCAGCCGCGCCCCCATCGACTCCAGGGCGATCCGGGCCTCGACGATTTCGACCACGTCCTTTTCCTCCAACGTCCTGACGCGAGTCCTGCCAGTCGTCTCAAACTGAACCAGCCCCCCACGTTCCAACTCGATCATCGCCTCCCGCACCGGCGCACGGCTGACCCCGAACCTTTCTGCCAAGGCCGGTTCCGCGAGCGCTTCCCCCGGCTTGAGCGCTCCGGAAATGATGTCACGACGCATCTGCGAGGCAATGTCATGGGCGAGATTGCGTCGGGGCTCGGAGCGATTCTTTGTCATGGTGCAGCAGTGTTAAAGTGTCGACAGTTCACAACTACGGATAAAACTGTCGACACTTTCAATCAAATGCTGCGCCTTGGCCTCTGGCGGGGTCGGTTCGCAATCGAAGCTACTGCGTGACCCACTCCAGATTGAAGCGCGCGCAGTCGATTGAGGTGTCTGCTTCATACAGACAGCGCACCGTGCCGTCCGGCAGCCCGGCGAGGTCGGAGTAGGCGGCTTTGCCAGGATCGAGGACTTTGTTCACGGGCCAGGTCTTGCCATCGTCGCGACTGAGCTTGATGCACAGATTCTCGCGCTTGCCGCGTCCTGCGGGGACAGGTTTGCCGTCCTTGTCGAGCGCAAGCGTGTGTGGATTGGAAAACAGCAGCGTGCCCGGCTTCGACGGATGCGACGCGATGCTGGCCATGCAGATCGGCTCCCAGAGCTGCTCGTGAAACACCGGCTTCGTCCAGCCCGTGGCTCCATCGGCGCTGGTCGTGATGACCTTGCGGCTGGCCTGCGACACGCTGCGCGAGACGAGCATCACGCGGCCATCAGACAGCTCGGCGATCATCGTTTCATTCGGATTACCGAGGTCGCCCTCATTCGGCAGGCAGAGATCGCCTGCCTTCCAGATCTTGCCGTGATCGTCGCTGTAGATCGTGGCAGCGGCGGAGGGTTTGTGGTCGCCCTCCTTGCCATAAGCCAGCCAGATCGGCACCACGAGCCGTCCGCTCTTCATCTGAATGCCATGCCCCGGCCCGGTGGCGATGACCTTCCAGTCGTAGTGCTTCCGAAACGGCTCAAACGTCGCCGTGATCTCCACCGGTGCGCTCCACGTCACGCCATCGTCCGTGCTGCGCATGGAGAAGCAGCGGGCGTAGTTGATGCAGTAAAGCATCTCGATGCTCCCCGTCTCGCGATCCACGATGGCGACGGGATTGTTCACCGTCTGTTCACGCGCACCGCCATCATCCTTCTTGTGCGGATTGCCCTCGAGGCGCGTGCCCTGGTGCGCGATGTGCGCGGACTCCTGCCAGGTCTTTCCGCCATCGGTGGAGCGGCGCAGATGCACCTCGATCTCGCCCCAGTCCGCGCTGCCATTCCGCCGCGCCTCGCTGTAGGCCAGCACCGTGCCCTTCGTCGTGACCACGATGCCCGGAATGCGATACCTCGCGATGCCGTTCATGCCGGGCGGGAAGACCGGCGATTTTTCCAGAAGAGGTTCGGCGGCATAGAGTGCGCTGAAGAAGAAGGCACCGAGAAGAAGATGAAGTTTCATGGGGTATGAGTTCGGCGTGTGGTTGTTCGATTTCGATTGCCAATCGAAGCTACTTTTCCGGCTCCGGCGTGAGTTTGAGCGCGAGACTGCGGAAGTTTTTCACGCGATGAAACGTCGCGTGATCGGCGTCGTGCTGGTTCGGGGCGTTGATGCTGCTGCGGGCGATGATCGCGAGGTCATCGCCATCAATGACGGGCCGTGCATACATGAAGGACTGCGAGATTTTGCCCGCCTGCGCCACGCAGCCAGCCTGGAACCAGTTCATGCCATCGACGCTGTATTGCAGCATCAGGAAGCGCCGGTCATTGCCGCCCAGGCCGCTCGCGTAGCGCACATTGCCGCGCTTTTCACCCTCGCGGAACCAATCGAACGCGCCCTGGCCGTCCACGACGAGGTTCGCCGTGGCCCAGAACATCTTCGACTGCTCATCCCAGATGACGCAGAACTTCAACTGACCGCCGGGCATGGGATGGAACTGCGTGAACTTCAGATCAATGGGGCCGCCTTTGTCTTCAAAGTCGAGCACCGCAGCCAGTCCGGCGGTGGACTGACGCTTCGGCTTCACCGTCATGAGCACACGCAGCTTTCCGCGCACGTCGATGACGTTTGGCTCCAGATACTGACTGGACAGCTCTGCAAACTTCGGATTGGTCATCGCCTCCGGCACGCCGGGAAACGGCACCGGCTCGGAAAGCCTCCACGCCTTCGGATTCATTGGATCGCCGCTCAAATCACCCGCGATGACACGCGGCCCGCGCTTGCTGCCGAGCGCGAGATCGTCCGTAGCCCAGTAGAGGCGATCTGCCTTCTGCACCATGCCCGTGTGGCAGTTCCAGAAGTGCCCTTCAAACAACGTCACCGGCTCCGACCACGTCTTGCCGCCATCGGTGCTCTTGAGCAGCAGCAGATCATCATTGCGCACCTTCGTGCCACCTTTGTTGACGAAGAGATACAACGCCCCTCGATACAGCCACGGAGCAGCAGAATAATACGGCAGCTCGGAAGCCTGCTGCCACGACTGACCGCCATCGCCACTGCGCAGGATGTGCATGACGCTCTGCGTGGCCCGTCGCTCCTTGCTCCATTCCTCACGAGGAACCACCGGCACCACGGCAACCAACGTGCCGTCATCCAGCCGCACTAGGCCCGGACCTTCGACATAACGCTCGCGATCTGGATTGTGAAAAACGATGCGGTAATCCTGCGCGAGCGGTTTTGTCTGCGCGTGTAGTGAAACCGTCATCCCACCAAAAGGCGAGAGACAAACGGAAAGCAGGAGGAGCAAGGAGCGGCAAAGGAGCATGGGCAGGGAGCCTGGACGCAGGCCGCCCCTAACACGATCTCAAAGTCACCGGGCTTGCTGGTTAGTGTGGCAGACCACTCACCAAAGTAGTTATTGAGATGATCATGGGGGTTCTACCGACCTCGAACTCTCTCGCCGGCCCGTGTTCACTCCACCTCCCGCTCCGCATACGACAGCGCCATGCGCAGGTAGCGATGGCTGTGCAGCGGGGCGAGTTCGAGGGCGAGGACTTTGGTTTTCAGGAAGCTCTCCACGGCGTTGAGGCGCTCGGCGAGCATGGGGGATTTCTTTTCGTGCGCCACCTCCAGCAGGGCGGTGACGAGCCGGGCGTATTTCACGCTCTCGGCAGCCATTTGGAGGCGGGCCTTTACTCCTGTGTCATCGCCTTGAAGCATCTGGGCGGACTTCACGAGGGCTTCGAGGGCTTGCAGCGCGTCTTCGCTGTAGTGGCGGCGCAGTCGGGCGGCGTGAGGTGAGCGCACGGTGAGCTGCGGATCGGCGCGGACTTGGTCGCTGATCGTGATGAGCGTATCGTGATACTTCATCATCACCTCCGCCGCAGGACCGTAAGCGGCGCGGCAGTAGTCGGCGATGGTCGCGGCGACATCGAGATCGGGATTCCACAGGGCTTTGCAGAGCACATAGTAGTCGAGACCGTGGGAGCTCCAGTTGCCGTGGCCGTTGTCGAAATCAAAACCGATGGCCTTGTGCTCAACACTAAACTTCACCGCCTCGGCAAACCACGCGGCGTTGTTGCGCGGCATGCCGAGATCAATCGCGGGTCCGAGATCGTTCGGGCGGATGAAGAGCTTCGGCGCGATTTTGCACCAAGCCTCGATTTCGTCATGCTTCAAGCCGACGTAACCAACGATCAGGTTCGGCTGGAGCTGCTTCACCCGCACTGGCACACTGCGATAAACCGAATACGCATAGGCCACCAAATCGCGGTCCGGCAACTCGCGATGCACGCGGGCGGCGATCTCGTTGAAGAAGGTGAATACACGGTCGCTGAGCGATGGATATTCGGCATAGGGCTGCTTCGTGATTGGATCGACGATCTGCGAATCGCCGAGGATTTTCGGTGCTTCGGCCGGGTCGAGGGCGCGGCAGGCATTGCACATGCAAAACTTTTTTTTGCCGCCGTCATTCGGCGAGATAGACGCGGTGAGTAGCGCCGGGTCAGCCTTGAACTCGGCAATTTTCACCCTCGCGATCTCATCCCACAGCGCGGGATTCGATTTGCACAGGCGCTCACGCACCATCGTCTGTGTGCGTGTGCCGTCCGGCTGCAACGCGAACCACTCGGGATGCGCCTTGCCGTGTTTCTCCCACCAACCGGCAAAAGCATGGCCGCCGTTGATCTCGATGCGTTGCCCCAGCCGCATGCGGCGATACCACGGGCCGTTCACCGCCGGACCATGGGCTTGCTTCCAAGCATCCAGCGGCACGCCCCATTTCTCCAGCACGGGTGCAAAGGTCTCCTCGCGCGAGACGGCCACGTCACGCACCTTGCGCTTGGAGATGCGCGGCTGTTCGCGGCGCTCGATGTCTGACAGCGTTAGATTCGCTTGCTTCGGCACCACCTCGCCATGCCCGCCGGGAAAAAGCCAGCGCACGCCCATCTCGCGCTCCAGTAGGTCATACACGGCAAACAACGTGCCTTTGCAGATCATGCCACCCGGTCCAGAATCGCCTCCACAGACATGCAGATGCCCGTTCCGCGTCACGATCACGATTTCCTCCGGCTTCGGCGCGAGGTCGGCGTTCGCCTTGCAGTGGCCCACAAAGATTCGCGTCCCCTCAGGCAGTCCCTTTTGCGATTCCGTGGCGATCTGCGGCCGCGTGCCGCATATCTTCCAGACATAATCCGCCAGTTCCACAGCCGCGAGCGGCACAACCACGGCATCGCTCGTGAGGTGCTCCGCAGGTTTTTGAATGTGTTTGTAAAGTCCCTCCGGCACGATGATGACCGCCTGCGGCTGTCCGTCGCGGATGAGCGTGATATCAGCGAAGGCTGATGCTGAAAAAGCGGCGAATAGGGTGATGAACTGGCGTGTCATGCTCGGGCAGGGTTGGTCACAAGGACGAAAAACGCGACGCAAATCAACGGGCTTCCATGGATCTCCACATGTCCATCAAGAATTTGCCGCGTGAGGTCTGCATGTCAGGTGATGGCTGATTCTCAGTCGCATGGATAGCCTTCGCGAGCTGCATCGGATCCAGAGTGCCTTTTTGGAGGTCAGCGAATCCCTTCTCCCACAACGCCTTCACAGCTTCGGTGACCGGTGAGTCGAGTTTGGCATCGTAGCCCGCAAAGAAGCCCTTCGTGCCGAAATACTGGGCGGCGGGGATGCGGGGATCAGCAGAGGTCACGTCGAGGTTGTTGAAGAAGCTGATCATCACTTTGCTGGTGGCGAGTTTGCGGATCAAGGCATCGGGATCGAGCTGTGCGGGCGTTTGTTGGCCTTTAACGGCCAGCGCAGCGGCAAATCCGGCGCTTTCGCCGAGTTGCATCCAGCACGGCTCCAAACGAATCGCACCCCAGCCGACGTGGGAGGCGCTGATGGCGACGGGGACGAGGAGGTTATCGACTTCGTTGGTCAGGATCGAGCGATACGGAACCTGCGCGGGGCGGGATTCTTCGCCGAGGAAGAGAATGCCGTCGGTGTTGCCGCCGGGGGCTTTGCGAGGCAGGCAGGCGACGGAATCGACGGGCCAGTCGGTCATGGCGATGCTGTCGGCGTGAATCGGCGTGCGGGCGATGCCTTCGGCGATGACGTTGTCCTGCTCTTTGAAGACATAACGGCCGACGAGCCGCCGTGCCTCGCGGACGTAGATTTCATACGGCGCGTGGTTGTTGTCGGGGAACTCATCGGCGGCGAGGCCGTAGTTCTCGAACTGCTTCCGATCCTTCTCCGGCGCTTCGGGATCGTTTTGCACCCACCAGAGGCGCATGAGCATGCCTTCGAGGTAGCGCTTTGAAATGGCCTCGCGCGTGGGCCAGTCGGCAGCAGGATATTCGTTCTGTGGACCGATGAGGCGTCCGCCATTCCACGCGACCTTCTTGTTCGGTAGATTCGGCACGAAACCACCGCCTCCGGCGGCTTTGGCGATGGCGACATCGTAATTCGCGGGCTTCGTGACCATGATCTTGTTCGCCGGATCACGCGTGAGCACGAGGCGGTAGTTGTAGGCCATTACGCTGCCATCGGCCTCGCCGCTTTGCGGGCCTTCGACGATGTCGGCGGTGGCGTGGCTGTTGTAACGGATGTTGAGCGTGCCTTCGTCGGCGGCCTTCGGGAAGCCGCGCTGACCGGGTTCCTTGTGGCGTTCCTGCGTGTAAATGACGCCTGCGTGCTTCTCGCCGTATTGGGTGCGTGACTCGCGGCCGATTTGAGTCTTCACGCCTGCGGCGGCCATGAGATCGCCTTCATACATGCCGTCGGCGAAAACCTTGCCGCTGACCGTGATCGTGCTCTCGCCGTGCATCGGTTTGAGCGTGACGTTTTTGATCAAGGCGCCCTCACGCTCCGCTTTCGTGACGATATGACCGAGCAGCACGGTCAGTGTTTTCTCCTTCGCGACCATCTGATTGAAAAGCATCTCCGCGATGCGTGGCTCGATCTTTGGGCGGTCGATGTGCGCACGGCTGGTCTTGCTCGGCATCGAGACGATGTGCTGGGGCGATTCTTCGCCGTAAGTCTTCGCGTAATAATGCGCTGCGCCGGTAATCATCTCGCCATAGATCGGCGAGCGCAGGCCATCATACGGTGCCTCCCAGCCACCCGCACCGCTTGTGACGAAGCCGCCGAGATGCTGCGTGTGATTCACCAGCAGCACGCTCAAGCCTTCACGAGCCGCACGCACCGCACAGGCGATGCCGCCCGGCGTGCCGCCGATGACGACGAGGTCATACGATTTGCCATCCACATCCCGCGGCTTCGCGGCGCTCTGCAAAAGCATCGGCGGTGGGATTTTCACCGGCACCACTGCCTCACTGGTCTTCATGGGAAAGCCGGAGTCGGCCCGTGTATTGCGCTCCGCGATGGCTTCGGCCTCCGGCACGAGTTGAAGGCCATCGACGACGACATAGCCGTCTGCACCGGCGTTGGAGACCTCGATGCTGCCCGATTTGCCCTTCGCGAAGGCAAACACGCCGAGCGAACGCGGAATGCCATCTTCCAGGCATGCCTCGCGCTGGTTTTGTGTGACGACTTTCTCGCCTTCGACACCGCGAATGGTGATCTGCGCTTTTTGAGCACGATTTGAGGCGTGAACGTAAAGCAGTCTCACCTCGTATTTGCCATCCGCAGGAATCTCCGGCGTGAACTTCGCCGCCGCGCCTGACTTCTTCGCGCGATCGTCATGGCGATACAAGGCTCCAACGAGCGGCGTGTGTTTATCAGACATCTTCCACGCGCCGGTGTATTCCGCCGCGTCGTCGTCGAGCACGATGCCCGCTGTTTTGCGCTCCGCAGTCGTAGCAGATGATTTTTCCGCCTTGTCCATCTCCGCGAGCTTGAATCGCGTGCTCACCACCGAATTCTGCTCCGCACCGGGGCGATACTTGATGTAGGTGGTGGCGACGATGGTGCCATCTGGCAGCAGTTCGAGGCCGGGATAGCCGCAGTCGCTGCCTTTGTGGCTGTGCAACAGCTTGATTTTGTATTCACCATCCTTGCCGCTGATGATGTCCTCATAACGACCGACCCAGGCGACAAAATGCGTGCGCGTGGGGCTTTCCTTGCCCATGTCGCGGAAACAGATCACGAGCCGCCCGTCCTTTGCATACACCGCCTTGTGCCGGTCACCGTGCAGTCCCGGTGGCAAAGCCTTCACCTCGGACCACGTCTTGCCTTCGTCGTCGCTGGTGATGAAATGCGCCGGTTCGCTGCGCACGTTCTCCCGCATCATGCAAAGAAGCTGCTTCCCATCCGGTGAACGCACCACCTCCGGCTCGCAGGGCTTCAAGTCGCCGAGATCGACCAGCACACGCCACGGACTCCAGGTCAGTCCGCCGTCAGTCGATTCGCTCTGCGTGACGATGTTGGACTTCGTGTCCTTCGTTTCGCCCGGACGTCGGATGTTCGTGAGTCCGATCAGTTTCTTCCCGCCCTCCACCGGCATGATGGTGCAAAACGGCATCACGCATTCCAGATTGATGCTCTGCATGGGCGACCACGTCTTGCCGTCGTCGAGCGAGATCGAGCGCTGCATCGTGCCGTTGTCCGGCTGTCGAGTGCCTCCCGGTCCTTGTCCCGCGAAGACAAACAAGCGCGTCACGCCCTGCGGATCGGTCAGACGGTAGAGCGCCGGGCAGTTGCGCGTCGTCTTCCAGTTATCCGGCATCGGCAGCAGGTCGCTCCACGTCTTGCCGCCGTCATCGCTGCGCTTCATCGGCCCGCAGGGCCCGCCATGGCCCTGCGTCCACACGCAGAACATCGTTTTGCCATCGGGCAGCAGCAGCGTCGTCGGATGTCCTTGATAAACCTCCTCCGTTCCCTGCGCGATGACGACCTGGCGTGCGGTGTCTTGAGACAGGTCAACCACCGGCAGCGGCTCTGCCGCGATGATGGAGGAAAATGAGAGGATCGCGGTGGTTGCCGTGCGGAGGGTTGGAAAAGGCATGCCTGATACACGATGAACACGCCCTGCGGCTATCTGGTCAAGCGAGAAGACCAGCGAGCGCTGAAGACACGCCGCTGTCTCACCCGTTGTTCTTTTTGCCGGACTTCGGCGGCGCCGACTTCCAGTCGTAGTGCTCGTTTGGCGTGTGGCTCGTCTGCATGAGCTGCAGCATTTCAGCGGCGATCTCCGGATGCTTCGCGGACACATCAGTAGTCTCGGCGAGATCGGCGTCGAGGTTGTAGATTTCCAATGGCTTCACGGGATTCTTGAGAATGCCGGTGCGCACGGCCTTCCACGGACCACGGCGCACCGCCTGCTGACCGCCGTTGTTGTAGGCCTCCCAGTAGAGATTCGCGTGGGTCTTCTGCTCGTCGGCATGACCGGTGAGCAGCGGTGCCATGGAGATGCCGTCGAGGCCTGCGGGTGGTTTCACACCGGCCAGTTCGGCAAAGGTGGGCAGCATGTCCCAGTGAGCGGAGATGTGGGCGGATTCGGTGCCCGGCGTGATCGTGCCCGGCCACCACGCGATGAAGGGACAGCGGATGCCGCCTTCGTAGAGTTCGAATTTGATGCCACGCAGCGGGCCGTTGCCATCGAAGAACTTCGGGTCCGCGCCACCGGCGGACGTGGGACCGTTGTCGCTGGAGAAAATGACCAGCGTGTCCTTGGCGATGCCGAGTTCGTCCAGCAGGTCGAGCATTTTCCCCACATCGCGATCCAGACGGCTCACCATGCCGGCAAAAGTCGCGTGCGGTCGCGGTTCATGGCGGTAGTGCTGGCCGCCCGGCGTGCCGTAGGGCTCGGTTTCTTCAATCGAGCCGATGTAGGGCTTCTTCGAATCATCCGGCACATCGAGATCCACATGCGGGATCGTGTAGGCCATGTAGAGGAAGAACGGCGAGCCCTTCTGATGCTGCTTGATGAACTCGATGCCCTCCTGCGTGAACAGGTCGTGGCTGTAGTGTGTGCGCTTCTCCGGATTGTCGGGATACAGCACCTTCTCGCGATTGCGCGAGAGAAAGGGCGGGTAGTAATGATGCGCGTCGGTCTGGTCCAGATAGCCGAACCAATGATCAAAGCCCTGATCATTCGGCACGCCGGTGGAACCTTCGTCGCCGCAGCCCCACTTGCCGATCACGCCCGTGGCATAGCCCGCCTGTTTCAAAACCTCCGCCATCGTCACGTCTTCCAGCAGCAAGGTCGGCTGGCCTTTGCCCGGCGGACGAAGATGCGAGCCGTTGTTGCGAATGCGACCGTGCCCCGTGTGAAAACCCGTGAGCAGTGACGACCGCGTGGGCGCGCACATGCAGGAGCCGGAATAATGCTGCGTCAGCTTCAAGCCCTCCGCCCGCATGCGGTCGATGCGCGGCGTCTGGATCACCTTCCCGCCGTAGCACGCCAGATCGCCGTAGCCGAGGTCATCGGCGAGGATGTAGATGATGTTGGGCGACTTCGCCGAGGCGAAGGACGTGAGCAGCAGGAACAGGGGAAGGCAGAAGAGGCGCATGGCCGCATGGAAACGCAGCCCATGCGCGCTTTTCGCATCGGATCACTTGGCCGGCTTCCACTCCAGCACCTGGCCGTCCTTCTCCAACTGCGGTTTCAGCTTCGCGTAATCGACCTCCTGCACCGGAACGCCGTCTTCAATGGCCTGCACGGCAGCAGTCGCCGCGCTTTGGCTCGTGCACATAAAGACCGGCTCCATGCGGATGCTGGCAAATGCAACGTGGCTGCTGCTCAGAGCGAAGGTGACGAACAAATTTTCACACTCGCTCCGTTTTGGCACGATGGCGTCGTAGCCGACGGCATACGGCGGCGCGCCATCGCGTCCGGTGGCGACCTTGCCTTCGCGAGCGACCACGCCGTCCTTCACGATGCGGCTGATTTCATGAACGTCGGTGCCGTAACTGCCGAGACCGACGGATTTCATGACAGGCTGGCGGCCAAAGGTGTGATGCTCGGTCATCACGAGGTCGCTGACCATGCGCCGTGCCTCGCGCACATAGATTTGATGCGGCCAGCCGCCGTTGTCGGTGAACTCGTCCTTCGGCAAACCAAAGCGCTGCATGTCCTTGCGCACCTTTTCCGGCACACGCGGATCGGTGGCTAGGAAGTGCAGCAGCCCGCGATGGTAGTTCTCGTGCTCCTTCGTGATCATTTCACGCTGTGTGTAGCTCGCCTCGGGCCATGTGTGACTCGCGCCGGGAAGATTGCCACCGAAGGTGGCCGTATTAAAATCCCACTTGTCGTTCGGCAGCGGATCGTGCTTCGAGAACCAGCGCAGGTCCATGTCATCGCCGATGGCGAGGCAGGCTTCGATGAATCGCGCGACGATCTCGTAGCGCTTCGGATCGTAATCCGACGGTGGCGTGATCGGGATCATGTTCGCCGGATTTGTCGTCAGGCAGAGGCGGAAGCAGTAGGCCTGCACGCCCGGAGCGGGATCGCCCTGCTTGCCTGGATCTCCCTCGTTGATGAGCGGCAGCAGTCCGCTTTTCGGGTCGCCCTTCACCACATACGGATCGAGCGGGAAATCACGATCCCACACGCCCTGACCGCCGGGCACGCGGCCATGCGGCCCAGGTTTGAGATGGTTCGTGCGCGGGATGTATTTCTCCGTGTAATGAATGCCATTGAGCGTCTCGCCATACTTCGCGTTTCCTTCGCGCATCAGCGTGTAGCTCACGCCAGCCTTTGCCATGAGATCTCCCTCGTAACTCGTGTCGATGAAGACCTTTGCACGAAACACATCGCCATTCTCCATGACGAGTTCGGTGATGCGCGCCCCGTCTTTTTTCACCGAGGCCAGCCGCGCTCCGAAATGAACCTTCACGCCCGCCTCCTTCGCCATGACGGTGAAGACCTGCT
>DAORHS010000055.1:0-12170 GCA_035438165.1 Prosthecobacter sp. | reverse complement strand
CGAGCAAGGCGCAGGCGGAATTCCTTCCCGGTGGCCCCTCCAGTGTCTCCGGCATGGCGAATCGCGAAATCGCACGCCGCTATGCGAGAATTGAAGACGCCCGTGAAGCGATGGATCGAGGTGACAGGCTGTTTACGGAAGGTGACTATGAAGGAGCGCTGGCTTCTTATCGCGCCGCCGTCGATGCGCTGCCCAACGCGCCGGAGATCAAAGAGTGGCTCGATCTCGCCCAGCTCAAACAGGCCGATTGCAGCGTGGTGGTGGCGCGGGAGCGGGCGAAGGCGGGGAAACACGACGAGGCGCGGCAACTGCTCAATCAAGCGCTGCAACTCGTGCCCGGACACAAGGCCGCAACCACCTTCATGCAGCAGGTGAACGATCCCAACCGCTGGCCGCAGATAGAAACGGTGAATGCGATGGCGCAGGTGCAGAAAGGACTGCTGCTGGCGAATTCCAGCGTCGAGATCGGCAACTACGACACCGCCATCTCGCAGTATCAGGACGTGCTGCGTGTCGATCCTTACAACGGGGCCGCACGACGCGGGATGGAGAGTGTGGAGCGGCGCAGGCAGCAGTATTTCAAGAGCGCCTACGATCACCAGCGCGCCAAGATGCTGGCGCAGGTGGATGAGAAGTGGGAGGACAAAGTGCCAGTGCAGTCGGCTGCGGTGACCTTTGACTATGACACCGGCCGGTCGCCGGGGGCTTATCTGACGGAGAAGATGAACAAGATCATTCTGCCGAAGGTGGAGTTACGAGGCGCAACCATTGAGCAGGCAATTGATTACCTGCGGGTCAAAATGAGAGAAGCAGACACGTCCGGAGATGCTTCAAAAGGCTTTAGCATCCTTCTTCGGACCGGGAATGCACCGAGCAACGCCTCCATCAGCCTCGACCTCAAAGACGTGCCGATGAGCGAGGCACTGCGCTATGTCACGGAGCTGGCGCAGATGAGATACAAAGTCGAGGCGCATGCCGTGGTGGTTACTCCGATCACGGAGAATGCCAGTGAGCAGGTCACGCGTGTATTTCGTGTGCCACCAGATTTTCTGACCCGCATGCAGACGGATCTGGCAGCAGCACCTGCGGTTCCGGCAGATCCCTTTGCAGCGGCTGGACCTACAGCCGGTTCTGGGCTGACCGCACGTCCCACGGCGAAGTCGATTCTCGAAGCGCAGGGCATCACCTTTCCTGAAGGCGCGAGCGCGTCGTTCAATCCGGCCACCGGGCAGATTGTGGTACGCAACACGCAGGCGAATTTGGATTTGGTGGATTCCTTGGCGGCACACCTCTTGAATCCTCCGCCCCCGCCGGACGGGGACGATTTGAACTTTGGCATGCAAATGAATGCAGATCAGGACGCACGGTTCTGGTGGGCCAAAGCCAAATCCGGCCTGATCCCGCTGGACGTGGTGCTGCCGGAGACGGGAAGGCTGCTGCGGTTTCATGGAGCGCAGCCGCCGGAGGCGCTGGCGCTGCATTACACGTCGTGGTCGCAGCAGATGGTGCGTGCGATGCTGGCGATGGCGCTGGGACTCGCGTTGTTTTGGCGATATGGGCGAAAGCGACCGTGGTTCCTGACGCTGCTGGTCGTGGTGCTGGCGGCGTGGGGTGCACCGCTCGTCTTTGTAGGCACATGGCTGGCGCTGTCGAACGCCGTGGCCTTCGGCTGGCTGTGCGCGGGCGCGCTGTGGCTGCTCGGGTGGCTGTTCTCATTCATCCGGCCTCACAGGCAGCAGTTTTACATCTCAAGCAGGAGGGCCGCGGCATGAAGACGCCGGAATTTTTCAACCACGGATGGGCACGGATGGGCACGGATCGGAGGATGGGCCTCCGGCCTGTCTGCGGATCGGGGCGTCCCGCCTTGATTGGCGGCCAAAGGCTGGAAGCCTCGGTCCGTTGTCAGGCTGGAAGCCTGACCTCCAGGTCGATCCCGGAGGGATCATCGAAGGTAGCCAGGGGTCGCATGCCCCCTGGAGTGACGAGCGGGACCGTGATCATGGAGGAGGCATCCCGGCGGGATGCCAGCAATGTTCTACGGCGACTCGTAAACGATGGCACGCAGCCCGCCGCCAGCACCCCTGCGGGGTGCGACCTTGATCACCATCCGCGTTTTCCGCTTTCCAGGGGTGGCGCTCGCTGCGCGAGCTTACCCCTGGCTACTTTCTGTCATCCCTCCGGGATGCCGAACAAGAGGAGCGGCGTGCAAAGGGCGAAGAACTTTGCTTCCTTCGTCATTCGTCATTCTGCCTTCGTCATTCTCTCCGCTCTCAGCCCTTCGCTCTCTGCGCAGGCACAGCCTGCCGCCGATCCCGCAGCGCACACCGTCATCATTCCGTATGATGCGACGAAGCCGCTCGCGGAGCAGAAGACGGAGCGGTTTTACCTCGGTTACGAGGAGTTTCAGCGGCTGTGGAAGGCTGCGAAGGAGAATCGCAAGCCTCAGGCGGCGGAGACGGATGCGACGCAGCATGCGGTGATCCACAGCGCGTTGTATCAGGGCCGCATCGAGGAGCGCGGTCTCGTTTTGGAGGCGCGCATCACGGCGACGACGCGCGGTGCCTGGACGAAGCTGCTGCTGCCGTTTGCGCAACTCGTGGACGGCAAGGAAACGGCGAAGGCGCTGGTGGGCGAGGTGCGGGTGGATGGCAAGGCGGCGGCGTTGAGCGACAACTGGCTGACGCTCGAACATCCAGGCACGCATGCGATCGAACTGACGGCGACGCTGACGCTGACGCGTGATTGGAATGATGTGTCGCTGCGACTGCCGCCTGCGCTCGCGGGCATGCTGGCGCTGCGCACGCCGAAGTCGGACGGCTGGCTGCGGGTGAATGAAAAGGCTGCGAGCACGGTGGAGGAATTGGCGGACGCACGGTTGTTCACGCAGACGCTGGGGACGCATCGCGAAGTGAGGCTGCAACGCTCGTCACGCGGTCTGGAGCGCGGCGAAGGACCGGTGCCGGCGGCGAACGTGCGTGCCACGCTGACCTTGCGTGAGCTGGAGCCGGAGACGGTGGACGCCGAGGTGACCTATGAGTTTCCCGGCACGGTGCGGCGCACGCTGGAATTTGCAGTGGATGAGAAGAACGGGCTGGAGATCGGCGCTTTGAACCTCTACACGACGCTTCTCAGCGCGGGCGAGGTGCGCGTGCCGACGATGACGACGCAGACGCGGCGTGAAGGAGGCAGGCTGATCTTCACGCTGACAATGCGACATGAAGTGAGCCATGGGGCGATCCTGCGGATCACGAAGGCCACACGACATCTGAATGCGACCGGTGTGCGCACACTGCCGTTGATTCATCCGGCGGCACAACGCGTGAAGCAGGACGTGGCGGTGCTGCATGATGAATCGATAAAGGTGCAGGTGAACGCCGGCACGGCGCAACGTTCCACCAACGACCAGCGCGGCTCTTTGCTGGATGCCGGACGCTGGCAGTGGAGCGGCGCAGAGGCCCCGACGTATGACGTGCAACCTGCGGCGTTGTTTGCCGAAGCAGACGTGGGTTATGTGTTTCAACTGAGCGAGCAGAAGGCGGAGCTGCTGGCGGCGCTGACGCTGAAACGCAAGCACGGCACCTGGACGCGGGCGGTGGTGGGACTGCCGGCGGACTACGAGGTGCAGGCGGTGCAGGGACCGGCACTGACGGCGTGGCAGCACGAAGGCGCGCAGCTTTACCTCCAGCTCAATCCGAACCTCGCGGGCGCGGAGGCACGCGTGGTGGTGCATCTGGCGAAGGTGGCGTCTCAGGCGATGACGACGTGGACGCTGGAGCCGCTGAAGCTGGAGAATTACGAGAAGGTGGGCGGCAAGGCCTTGATCGTCGCACACGCGGCGAATGAAGTGAAGCTGCCGGACCTGACCCAGCGCAGTGATTTGAAGGAGCTGGACGCCACGGTGCTCGACAGCGTCTTCGCCATCGCACCGCCGATGGAGAAGAAGCGTGCGCTGCAACACGAAGGCGCGGTTTGGACGCTGGAGGTGAATTTGACACGGCAGGCCTCGCGTTTCTCGGCAGATGCGGTGCTGCTGGCGCTGGCTTCGGACGCCGGCATCCGTGTGTCACAGCAGGTGGCGATCAGCGTGGAGCAGGGGGCCGTGCGGCAGATCAGCGTGCGTCTGCCCGCCGCACTGCCGGAGGCGGTGGTGAGCGGGCCATTGTTGCGCGAGACGCGCTCGCGCATCGAGGGCGATGAGCGGGTGTATGAGTGCTCGTTCCAGACCGAGGTGCTGGACCGCGCGGCGCTGACCTTCGATCTCGATCTGCCGCTGACGGCGGAGCTGGACGTGCCGTTTGTCAAAGTGGCGGACGCCAGCCGTCTCACGCGCTGGTTCGTGCTCGACAACGCCTCCGCACGCGAGGCGAAGATCGCGACACAAACCGCGCTGGAGACGGTGGCACGCGAGGCGGTGCCGTATCTGCCCGCAGGGCTCGCACGACCGCAGTTCTTCCGCGCCACGGGCGATGGCACGCTGAAGCTGGCGTATCAGCAGCTCACCAGCACGGAAGGCAACGCGGCGCTGGTGACACTGGCGGACCTGACCACGGTGTTGCGGGCGGATGGCGAGCGCTGGGACATCGCGCAGTACTCGCTGATCAACCGCTCGCTGCAGTTCCTGCCGGTGATCCTGCCCGAAGGCGCTGAATTGATCAGTGTGAGTGTCTCCGGCGAGCCGGTGCGTGCGGATGAAGAAACTCAAAACGGGAAACGCGTGCGTTTGATCCCGCTCATTCACACCCGGCCGGGACAGCGGGCGCTGGAGGTGAAGATGATTTATCGATTTGCGCAGGAGAAGAACGGACTGCTGCGAAGCCGCGAAGCGAACTCCGATACTACTCTGGATGATCCTGAACTCGTGGGTTTGTCGGTGGAACGCACGGCCTGGACGGTGTGGACGCCGAAGGGCTGGAAGCTGCACGACTTCGACGGCAACATGACTGAGACCGCGCAGGAAGGCCGCGAACTGCAGCAGCTCGAAGGCATGCTCAGCGAGCTGGGCGAGGTGAACCGGGTGCTGGCATCCGGGAAACTCGAGTACGAGGACGCAGCGGCGGCTTACGGCGATGCGAATGCGCTGGCGCAGCAGGTGCAGGCGAAGAAGCGCGAACTCATGACCAAGGTGGGCCGGGGCTATCTCTCACTGAACGAGCCGAGACTTGAGCAAGGACAATTGGACAAGGAAATCCAACAGCAGGGAGCGCTTTTGAAGGGTAACTGGGACAACAACTACTCGGGGAAGAAGCAGTCCGCGAAAGGCGGCCAAGATGACGACCGTCAGACGCGGCAGGGGACCACGAACTGGGCCTTCAACCAATCGGCGCAGGAGGAACAGAACCTCAGGCTTCAAGGCAGCAACACCTTCACCGGTGCGGTCACGACCAACGGCGGCCAGCTTTTCAACGACAACGTCGCGGTGGACAACACCTACTTCGCCAATGGTCTTCAGGTGCAGCAGCAGGCGCTGTTGCCGCAGGTCAAAACGGGCGCGGGCACACTGGTGCTAAGTGGCGGAACCACCATCGCAGGGGCGGCGGTGACGACCAAAAGTGGTCAGCAGGCTTCCAACGAAGTCGCAGCGCAGTCCTACGCTTCGGTATCACAAGGCGGGCAGATGCTGACCCAGAACTCCACCGGTTCTCTGAACATCGTGAATTCAAACGCCCGCAGCAACAACCTCGGCAATGCCGCTTCACAAACTCAGGGCGCAGTGGCCATGACCGGCGACATACCGGTCAATGGCGTGCTGTTCAACCGTGCCGACATGCAGGCGCTGCCGGGACATGGAAACATCAACGGCCTCAGAGGGGGAGCGGCAGGCCTGGGGGGAATGTTACCTGCAGCCCCCGCCATGGGATCTGATCCGTTCGGCGTGCCGCCACCGCCGCCCGTGCTGCAAAAGCCGCTGGCTCTTCCCACCGCCGCCGATCCGTTCAGTGCGCCTGCCGCTGCAGGCGAACCGATGGCACGACCTGAAGAAGCGGCGAAGGAGATGCAGGACGGCAGGTCTCTTGAAGGAGAGAAACACATCACCCTGGCGCAAACCGTGGCCTCCCTGCGTCCCACCGGGCGTCGTGCCCTCGGCATCGACCTGCCGCTCGATGGCACCGTGCATCATTTCTCGAAGCTGAAGGACCACGCTGTGCTCGAGATCGAGATCCAGCGCTTTGGCGATCCGAAAACGACCTCGCGTCTGCTGTGCCTCGCGGGCGGACTGCTGCTGTGGCTGGTGATCGGCTGGAGGACGAAGAAGCGCGCGGCTCAAGCCTGAGTCACCAGCACCAGACGAAACCGCCCGTCATACCTGCCGCCTGCGTGGCGGTTGCAGCAGTGCAGACAGGCGGTGGGGCGGCGGAACTTGCGCACGCGCTGCACGGCCGTCTGGCAGGCGGGGCAGGCGTAGGTGAGCTTGCGCTCGACCTCATTGCGCGGCAGCGGCAGGCGGTGGTGCGCCTTTTCATCGGGAATACCGAGATCGACACAGGCCTGACGCCATTCCTTGCCATGCGGCTCGATGCGACGGCGTCCGCTGCGATGGTAGGCGATCAGATGCGCCAGCTCATGCTTCAGCGTGCGGTCCACCTGGCCTTCAAACTCGCGCAGACGTGGATTCAATTCGATGGCCCAGCCCGGATAGCGCGCATAGCCCGCCGTGCTGCGCAGGCGCGAGTTCCACGCCACCGTGACCAGCTTCGCCCCACCAGGAAGATCCAGCGCCAGCAGCAAGGCCCGCGTCTGTTCTTCCAGTTCGGCGTCACGACCTTCGATGATCGCATCATCGGTCGAAGCCGCAGGCGGTGCCGGAGTCAGATCCCGCACGGAGCGGAAAGGCACCCAGCGCGGCAGGGCTCCGAAATCAAAGTTGAGCTGGGAGAGATCGAGCATGCGTCACTTCTGCTTTTTAGGCTTCACCTGATGCTCCTGGTCGCCGAGCGCATACACCATGTCCGGCGCCACGCTTTCGAGAATGAACACGTTCGCACCAATGGTGCTGCGCGCACCGATCACCGTGTCACCGCCGACGATCGTCGCATTCGCATACACGGTGACGTGGTCTTCGAGCGTCGGATGGCGCTTCTTGCCACGCAGCGCCTGACCCGCCGCCAGCGAACGCGCCACCAGGCCCACGCCTTGATACAGCTTCACGTGGTTGCCGAGCTGCGCCGTCTCGCCGATCACCACGCCGGTGCCGTGGTCGATGAAGAAATGCGTGCCGATCTCCGCGCCCGGATGCATGTCGATGCCCGTGCGGCTGTGCGCCCACTCGGTCATCATGCGCGGGATCACGGGGACGTTCTCTTTGTAAAGCACATGCGCCGTGCGCTGGATCGCGATCGCTTCGAGGCCCGGATACGCGAGGATGATTTCCTCAAAGCAACGTGCGGCGGGATCGCCGGCATAGGCGGCCTCGACATCGGTTTGCAGCAGCGCACGAACTTCGGCGAGTCCCATCAAAAAGCGGCACACGAGTCCCGACACCTCGGCATCGCGGTTTTCCGTGGCTCCGTTGAGCCGCAGGCTGCGGCGCACCTCCACATTCAGACGTTCGCGAATGCTGGCCACGAGTTCGTTCGTCATCACCTCCAGCTCCTGCGATGACACGGCCTCAACGGAAAAGAATCCGGGAAACAGCAGGTGCAGCAGATCTTCGCACAACGTCGCGATGGCGCGTTTGGATGGCAGATTGCCGCAATCGACATGATTGATCCCACCCACCTCGCAGTAGGAGGCCATGAGGCTGGTGACGATTTCGTTTTGGCGGCAATCCATGTGATCAGAGCGATACCGTGCCGTGAGATGGATTCAAGCGCCGCAGCGGTGAGAATGCTGTGAATAAGTCGGGATCGACATTCCTTTTCATCGACTGCCGTTGCGAGCATCACAACGCGGCTCTAAAGGCGAGCGCGTGCTCCCGTCCCTCAATCAGCTCAAACTTCCCGATCCCTGGCAGCACCAGGCGGTGAATCTGCTACGAGAGGGTACGGACGTGGTCGTGAGTGCGCCAACGGGTGCGGGAAAGACGTACATCTTCGAGCTGCTGCATCAGGGCCGGCATCTGCAAGGCCAGGCGATCTACACGGTGCCGACACGGGCGTTGGCGAATGACAAGTACGCTGAGTGGAAGGACGCGAAATGGAATGTGGGCATCGCCACGGGCGACATCGCGGAAAATGTCGATGCGCCGGTCGTGGTGGCGACGCTGGAGACGCAGCTCGAACGCCTCGTGCGCGGCATCGGGCCGGCGCTGCTGGTGATCGACGAGTATCAGATGATCTCGGATCACTCGCGCGGCGCGAATTATGAGGCGGCCATCGCGCTCGCACCTGCGGAGACGCGTCTGCTTTTGCTCAGCGGCTCGGTGGCGAATCCTGAGGATGTGGTGGCCTGGCTGCGCGGATTGAATCGCCAGGCCGAGGTCGTTTTGACGAAGGAACGGCCCGTGCCGCTCGAAGAAGTGCCGATGGAGACGCTGCCGCAGCGTCAGCGGCAGTTTGAGAACTACTGGCCGCGCTTTGCCGCCGCCGTGATGATCGCCGACCTCGCGCCGCTGCTCATTTTCGCGCCGAGGCGCAAGGAGGCGGAGTCGATTGCGCGCCGTCTCGCCGCCGATCTGCCAATGGGCGATCCGCTGGAGCTCACGCCGGAGCAGCGGGCGGTGTGCGGCAAGGATCTGGCCACCTTGATCGAAAAGCGCATCGCGTTTCATCACAGCGGCCTTTCGTATGGTGCGCGGGCGGGCGTGATCGAACCGCTGGCGAAGGCCGGGCAGCTTCGCGTGATTGTGGCGACGATGGGACTCGCGGCGGGCATCAATTTCTCCGTGCGCAGCGTTCACGTCGCCGGCACGACCTATCACGACGGCCGCAGCGAGCACAAACTGGCCCCTGACGAACTTTTGCAGATGTATGGCCGGGCTGGTCGTCGAGGACTCGATGACAAAGGCCACGTCGTCACCAGTCGCGACAGTCCTTCCATCTTCGATGCGCGGCCTGCGCGGCTGCATCGCAGCGCCTTGCTCGCGTGGCCGATTTTCTTGCGCGTGATGAAGCATGCGGCCTTGAAGCAGGAAAACCCGTTTGAGGCCGCCAAACACTTCTCCGAGCGGCTTTTCGCCAAAGTGCCGCCGCTGCTTGGATTGGAGGAGTTGGAACCAAATGTCGTGCATCCCGAGTTGGAGAACGCAAAGGCGCTGTTCGGCCTCGAAGCGACGGAGAAGCAGATTTTGAACTCGTTGGGCGAATGGGAGCGCAAACACAAACACGCGCAGCAACGCGTGCCTTTGAGCCGCGTGCATGCCACGCTCGGAGTTCCCGCCTTCGCAGCGAAGTTTGCGCACGGCATCGGCCGCGTGGGGAAAATCAGGCGGAACGCTGTGGACGTTCGATTTACCGCAGAGGGGCAGAGGAGCAGAGGATGCGGAGATTTTGCATCTGAAAAACACTCTGCCACCTCTGCCTCTTTGCCTCACTGCGGCAGAACCGAGCCCCCCGTCGTGACCTACGGCGTCGAGGTCAGCCTCGGGACACCTGTAGGTGATGACATCAAGCCCACCAAGTCGATCCGCCGCCTGCTCAAGCTCCCACGCAAGGCAGAGACAGTGCCGTTGGAAGAAATCACGGTGTTGCACGCCGGTGAGATTGCGAACGCGATCCTCGCAACCGTTGAGGATGTGATTCAAGACGTCGCGCCTGAGTTCATCGGCACGGTGACGAAGGAGAACCTCGTGTTTGCCTGCTTCGACCTCTCGCCGGTGGAAGTCATGGCGTATGAGGACAGTCACGGACGACTGCTCTTCGCTCCGCAGGAGCGCAGCATCGTCGTGAAGAACGAAACCGGCGTGAACACGCCTGAAACCGCCACCACCGACCGCGAACCGCGTCCCGGATCGCCGATTCACGCGTGGCGCACGCTGGGCCTCATCGACGCGGATGGCGTGCCGACGCGGCGTGGCGAAATCTTCAGCTTCTTCCAGCACGGCGAAGGTTTGGCCGTCGTCGCGGCGCTGGAGGACGAAAGTTACCCCGCCGACGATCTCGTGCATCACATGGCGAACCTGCGCAGCGGTTCGAAGTTCGATCTGCCACACGATTGCGGCTCCGAACGGCTCGCCGCCGTGTGTCGCGGCACTTTCGGCTTCGTCAATCATCACGGCTACCTCGAAAATGGCCTGCCCATCGACTATGGCGAAGGCGCGGCGGAACTCCTCGATGCCATGCTGCATCCTGAACAACCCGGCGCACAGGATTTGAAGGCCGACATCGCCGAAGGTGACATATCCCGAGCCTACATCGAGTGGTTGAGCCTGCTGCGTCATATCAGCCATGCGCCCGATCATCCGTGGAAGCGCTGGGTGGCGCTCAAAGAGGCCGCGAAGGCCGTGTTGAAGCATCACACGAAGACCCTGCGCCACTTCTTCCACCTCGACCTGCCGCCGCTGACGAACAAGCAGAAGCACGGCAAGACGCGGCATTATTTGATGGTGAAGTGAGCGGTTGAAGCATCGCATCAGCGCCAGATAGTGGTCCGCACAGTCCCCTGTGCGGGCTTGGACGTCAGGTGACGCTCGTTGCGCCGCACAGGGGACTGTGCGGACCACTTTTATTAGCGCCATGTCACTCACTGCTCTTCAAAACGCCCGTCCTGAAACTGCCATCGTGCTGGGTTCTGGTCTCGGAGGTGTGGCGGAGGCGTTTGGGGTCGAATGCGAGGTGCCGTATGCCGAGGTGCCTGGTTTGAGTGCTTCCACGGTGCCGGGGCATGCGGGACGCTTTGTTTTGGCACGTCATCACGACCGGCCGATCCTCATCGCGCAAGGGCGTCGGCATTTGTATGAAGGTCTCAGCGCAGCGGAAGTCACGGCGGGCATTCGATTCATGCACAGCCTCGGTGTGAAGCGTGTCGTGCTCACAAACGCAGCGGGCGCGATCGACGAGCACTTCCATGTCGGCGGTTTGATGCTCATCACCGATCACCTCAACCTCCAGGGCACCACGCCGCTGCTCGGCGGGCCGAATTTCCATGACATGAGCGAGGTCTATTCGCGGGCGTGGGCGGAAAAATTCCACGCGGCGGCGGTGGAGATCGGTTTGAAGCTGCACGCGGGCGTGTATGCCGCGCTGCTCGGCCCGCAGTATGAAACGCCTGCGGAAATCCGCATGCTGCACACGCTTGGGGCCGACGCCGTCGGCATGTCCACCGTGCCCGAGGCGATTCAAGCCCGCGCCCTCGGCATGGAAGTCGCCGGCATCTCCATGCTCACCAACTGGGCCGCCGGTTTGAGGCCACAAACGCTGCATCACGCCGAAGTCGTCGAAGTCGGCAAGACCGCGAGCCTGTATCTAGCGCGGTTGTTGAAGGCGGTGGTGTGATTTTCTCCGACTATGAATCTCGCTGACTGCAAAGAGCGCCTCGCAACGGCTGGAGTCTTGTTTGAAGATGGTTTGAGCGAGCAAGAATTTGCCGCAATCGAACATGAGTATGGTTTCCGCTTCCCTGAAGACTTGAGGCTGTTTCTCTCTTATGCCCTGCCAGTTTCGGATGGCTGGGTTGATTGGCGACATGACACTCGAACGGAAATAGATCAGAGAATGCAGTGGCCCTTCGAGGGAATGTGCTTCGACATTGAGCACAACAGTTTTTGGTTGGACGAATGGGGTGAAAAGCCTGTTGTCTTGCAGCAGGCATTCGAGATAGCCCGCCAAAATGTTGCCAAGGCACCCAAGCTCATTCCGATCTACTCGCATCGTTTCATGCCCGACTCTCCCTCCGAAGCAGGGAATCCTGTGTTCTCCGTCTATCAAACGGACATCATCTATTATGGCCACAACCTCGAGAACTATCTTCACAACGAGTTCCGTGGCGTTTTTGTTCGCACCTCAGAAACGACCGATCTGAACTATGACGAGATTCGGAGGATCGAGCTTTGGTCAAGCCTTGTGGATTACGGTTGTCCGTAGACACGCTTCATCAAACGCACTGCAATTCACATTCGCGGGACTGCCTAGCAACAAGCACTCGCCTTTTCCTTCTCGCAGGAATGGTCGCAGCAGGGGCTGAGCGGCACGCCGTCCATGGACTCGGGGGCTTCGAGGCCGGGATTGGGCTCCAGGGGAGCGAGGCCGAGTTCGCGGAGGAGTTTCATGTCCTCGTTGGCGCGGGGGTTGGTGGTG
>DAORHS010000054.1:0-12286 GCA_035438165.1 Prosthecobacter sp. | reverse complement strand
ACCTGGTGCAGTGTTGTCAGGATGGTCTGCGCCGTGAAGGGCTTGGGCAGGAAGTGTTTCACCCCCATGGCGGCGGCCCGGTCGGCACTGCCATCGTTGGCGAGTCCGCTGGCGGCGATGATTTTGACGTCAGGGTCTAGGCGCCGGAGCACCTGAATGGTGACTTCTCCGGCCATGACCGGCATCATCATGTCCGTCACCACCGCGGCAACTTCCGTGCGATGCATCGAGTAGAGGGCAACGGCCTCGGAGCCATCCTCCGCGACCAGCACGCGGTAGCCGTAGATCTCGAGGGTCTGCTGGGTGATGGTGCGCACGGCCGCCTCATCATCCACAATGAGGATCAACTGACCCTCGCCACGCGGATGCGCGTTCTCTTGCGCCATCTTCGTCTCTCCTCCCACCGTGTCGCTGGCAGGGAAGAAAATGCTGAAGGTGGTGCCATTGCCGGGCTCACTGTAAACGTTGAGGAAGCCGCCGTGGCTTTTGACGATGGCGAGCACCGTCGAAAGGCCCAGCCCTGTGCCCTTGCCCACTTCCTTGGTGGTGAAGAAAGGGTCGAATATCTTGTCCAGCATCTCCGGCGGGATGCCGGTTCCGGTGTCGGTGACTTTGATTTTGAGGTAGGCACCGGGTTTCGCACCGGGCGTCATGCCCGCGTAGTTCTCATCCACCTGCAGACCTCTGGCGCTCACCGCCAGCGTACCGCCGTGGGGCATGGCGTCACGGGCGTTGACGCACAGGTTGAGCAGAACCTGATGCACCTGGGTGTGATCACAGGAGAACAACGGCAGGCTTCGCTCCATCTCAGCACGGAAGGCAATGTTCTTCGGAAAGGTGTCCTGAACGAGGTGCTGCATGTCCAGAATGATCTGCCGGACATCGATCTTCATGCGCTGGCCTTCCACTCCGCGTGCGAAGGAGAGAATCTGCTTCACCATTTCCGCGCCGCGTTTCGCACTCGTCTCGATGGTGGAGAGAACGGCCAGAGAGCGTTCATCGCGGCTGGTCAGCCGCAGCAGATCGATCGACATCAGGATGGGGGACAGCACGTTGTTGAGGTCATGGGCGACGCCGCCCGCCAGCGTGCCGATGCTTTCCATGCGCTGGGCACGAAGGAACTGCTGCTCCAGCCGCTTTTTCTCGGTGATGTCGCTGTTGATGGCGAGAATGGCCTGCGGACGTCCTGCATCATCACGCACCAGGGTCCAGTGGCCTTCGATCAGAATCGGCTCGCCGGACTTCGTGACCTGCTGAAGTTCGCCGCTCCATTCACCATCGCTGAGAACGACGTCGATGGCCTTTTCAAACGCGGCAAGATCGCGGTAGAGGATTTCAGAGGCCTTGCGGCCCAGCACTTCCTGCGCTGTCCAGCCGTAGAGGTCTTCGGCGCTTTTGTTCCAGTACCTGATGCCATGATCCAGATCGCGAACCAGGATGGCATCACGCGCTTTGTCGAGGAGCGTGGCCTGTTCGCGGATTTTGTCCTCCGCCCGCCTGCGGTCGGTGATGTCCCGTGAAATGCCCACGATACCGATGATGTTGCCATGTCCATCCCGGTAAGGAGCCTTGGTGACCAGATAGGTGCGTGTGACGCCGGCTGCGGTCAGCACCTCCTCAGCGGTGAGGGTTTTGCCGGATTCCATCACCTGGCGATCATTCTCCATCACCTGGCGGGCATCTTCCGGACTGAAGAGGGCCGTGTCGTCCTGTCCGATCACTTCTTCCACCGGCTTGCCAACCAGTCGTGCCGCACCCTGATTGAAAAGCAGGTAGCGACCCGCCCGATCTTTGACAAACACGGCGTCCGGCATTCCGTCAGCCACCGCCCGGAGGAGCGAAGTCGTTCGCTGAATCTCCGTCTCGGCCATAACTCTTTCCGTGATGTCCCGGCAGGTGCCCAAGGCCCACACTGGCCGGCCCTTTTCATCATGGAAAACCTGCCAGCGTTCCATGACGTGCTTGATCCTGCCATCCGGCATCAGCAGACGATGCTGAATCTCCTGCGGCCCCTGCCGATGGAAGGAATCATGAAACGCCGAATCCACCACTGCCCGGTCATCCGGATGGACTCTTTCTAGAAAACCCTGATGCGTCGGTTCAAAGGAGGCTGGATCCGTTTCAAAGATGCGGTGAGTCTCTTCCGACCAACTGACCTCCAAGGTGTCAGGGTCTGTCTCCCAACTGCCCACCTTGGCAACACGCTGGGCGGAAACCAGTCGTGAACGCTCGACTTCCAACTGCTGCGCCAGGTGCCGCTGCTCCTGTTCGCTCTTTTGCAACGCTTCCTGCGCCCTGCGCTGATAGGTGATATTGATGTGCATTACCACCGCACCCGCATGCGTTTCCTCAAGCAAGGGTGAAACCAGCAGCCGAAACCAGCGCTCCTCCATCGAGGAATGGCAGGGATACTCGATGGCAAAATGAGGCAGGCTGCCGTCGAGAACACGCTTCAACCCCTTGGCCACCTGAATCGCTTCTTCCGCATGAAGACCCGTCGCCTCTTCGCAGACTTGGAGGTAGTTCCAGCCGACATAAAAATCCTGAGCCTGTGAGGCGTTGGCCTTGGAGAAACGCCGCCAGCTCTCATTCACCGCCACGATGACACCCTCCTGGTTGACCAAGGCGATATGCGCGGGAAGCGCGTTCAGAATGGCTGTCTGCGTCTCCTGCGCCCGCCTGCGTTCCCGCAGCAGCGCATTCTTGGCGATCGCCTGATTGACCGCCGGCCCCAGCCGCACCAGCCGGTCCTTGAGCAGATAATCGTCCGCGCCCTGCCGCATCGCCTCCACCGCCACATCCTCACCGATGGTGCCTGAGATGATGATGAAGGGAATTTCGAGGCCGCTTTGATTGAGCAACTCCAGAGCACGCGGGCCGCTGAACTCGGGCAGCTCGTAATCCGAAAGGATGACGTCGAGATCGGGCGTGAGCCGTTCCAGGTAGTCACGTTCCGTTTCCACCCGGTGCCATGCGGCGTCAAAACCGGCGCGGCGCAGTTCGAGCAGCACCAGTTCAGTGTCGTTGGGATTGTCCTCAACGAACAAGACACGCAAAGGCCGGTTCATCTCAATGGTCCAGTTGGGGCGGTTGGTTGAGCAGCAGCCAGTACATGCCCAGCTCCTGCACAGCGGTGGCGAAGCTCTCAAAGTTCACCGGTTTGACGATGTAGCTGTTCACCCCCAGCTGATAACTCCTGACCAGATCGCTCTGCTCCTTGGATGAGGTGAGAACGACGACCGGGATGTGCCTGGTTCGAGGGTCGTCCTTGATGCGCTGCAGCACCTCCAGGCCGTCCACCTTGGGAAGCTTCAAATCGAGCAGGATCAGCTTCGGCGTGTCCTCGATTTTGCGCCCGGCGTGTTCGCCCTCGCAGAAAATAAAGTCCAGTGCCTCGGCACCATCCCGGGCGACCTGAATGTGGTTGCCCAGGTTGGCGTTGCGCAGAGCACGCTGCGTCAATTCCAGATCCTCCAAACTGTCCTCGACCAGCAGGACTTCGACGATGTGTGTTGGGTTCATGATGGGTTCTCTCCTTGCAGGGTAAAATAAAAGGTCGCTCCTTGATTCACGATCGCTTCCGCCCAGACCCTTCCCCCATGACGGTGAATGATCCTTTGCACGATCGCGAGGCCGACGCCCGTGCCGTCGTAGTCCTCGGCGCGGTGGAGGCGCTGAAACACGCCAAAGAGCTTGTGGGCATAGCGCATGTCAAAGCCCGTGCCGTTGTCTCGCACAAAATAAATGTTTGTTTGCCCCTCCGCCCTGCAACCGATCTCGATGACCGCCGACTCGCGCTTGTGGGTGTATTTGAAGGCATTGGACAGCAGATTGATCCACACCTGCTTCAACAGTGCCGGGTCGCCCTCGCAGACAGGCAGGTCACCGATGCGCAGGTCGATCTGCCGCCCGTCCCTCAGACCGCCCAGTTCGTCCAGGACGTCCTGAACGAGTTTGGAAGCATCAACGGCCCGCTTGTTCAACGTCGCCCGGTTGAGGCGCGAGAAGCTCAGCAGGTCGTCGATCAAACAGCCCATGCGCTGGGCGCTGGTGCGGATGACTTTGATGTATCGCAGGCCCTCCTCCGGCACCAGTGAACCATAATCTTCCAGCAGAGCCCGCGAAAAGCCGTCCATCGCCCGCAGCGGCGCACGCAAATCGTGGGAAACGGAGTAGGAGAAGGATTCCAGCTCCTTGTTGGCGGCCTCCAGCTGCAGGTTGACTGCCTGCACCCTTTGCGAGCTCTGAAAAATCTCCGCCTCCATCTGCTCCATGCGGGCGCTGAGGTCGGCGCTCATGCCGGCGTGCTGGGATTTGCTGCGCACGAACTCCGTCACTTCCTCCACGCGATGGACGATGTACTGCACCTGATGGTCCGCGCCGATCACGGGAGAATTGATCGGACTCCAATAACGCTCTTCAAACACGCCGTCAGGCCGGCGAACGTCGTACTTTTGAATGGCCATGGTGTCGGGCGTCCCCTTTTCCAGCACGCGATTCAGAGAGGCGCGGAGATTGGACTCGCCCGTGGCGCCTGGCTCGTCCGGGTTGTCAGGAAACACCTCAAAGAGCCCGCGCCCGATGATGCCTTCACGAGTGGTCATGGTGGCTGCCAAATAAGCGTCGCTGGCGGCCACGATCTTGAAACCCGGCGTGAGAACCAGGTACAAGCCGGGCAGGGACTCAAAGAGACTTTCGAGTTCCGCACGGCTGTGACTCAGTTCGAGATTGGCGGCTTCGAGCGCGGCGGTGCGCTCGGCCACCCGCTGTTCCAGTTCGGCATTCAACTCATGAATCTTCTCCTCCGCCCTCTTTCGTTCGGTGATGTCGGCAAACATGGTGATGACCACCGGTTTGGCCTCGCCAGGGAAATCGATCATCTCCATGAAGATCAGGGCGTCCAGCAGCTCCCGGTTCTTCCGCCGGAACCGGCCTTCGTAATTGCGAATGAAGCCCTGGGATTGCAGCCGCTCGATCACCGAAGCGCGGGTCGAGGGAGCGTCCCACAAAGCCAGTTCTGGCGAGGTCTCGCCAATGAGTTCTTCACGCGTGTGACCAAACATCTGACAGTAACGCTCGTTGACCTCAATGAACCGCCCCTCTTGAACCGTGGTGATGCACATGGGCGCCGGATTGGCCTGGAATGCCTTCATGAACCGCGCTTCACTGGCGCGCAACGCCTGCTCTGCCTCCTTGCGCGCAGTGACGTCCTGAATGACCGCCAGCGTGCGCAGAGGGCGTCCGTTTTCGTCGCGGATGAGCGAGGTGCTGACACTTACCCAGATAATGCGTCCATCTTTGCCAACGTAGCGCTTCTCAACGCAGATGCCGGCGACGTCACCACGCATGAGACGCTTATGAGCAGCCGTGTCGCCCGCTTGATCCTCGGGATGCGTCAGATCGACGAACGTCTTCTCCAGCAGTTCCTCCTCCGAGTAGCCGGTGATCTCGCAGACCTTGTCATTGACCCGCAGGTACCGGCCCGTCCCAGGGTCAACCTGCGCCTTGCCCACGGCCGCTGAATAAAAACTGGCGCGAAATTCCGCCTCCCTGGCGCGCAACGCCTGCTCGGCCTGCCTGCGCTCGGTGATGTCGCGCAGGATCACCGTGTAAACCTTCTGTCCCGCCTCCATGGTTTGCGAGATGGACGCCTCGATCGGGAACTCCTCCCCGTCCGCACGCACCCCGTTCAGACTGCCCAGCGAACGCATGGAACGCGACGTCACCCCCGTCCGGCCGAAGCCCTCCACATGCTGGCGGTGCACCGTGCGAAAACGCTCGGGAATGAAGCGGTCCAGAGGCTGCCCCAGCATCTCCTCCTCCGTGCAACGGAACATGGCCTCGGCGGCCGCGTTGAAGAGCACGATTTTCTGGGAGCTGTCCACGCTGATGATGGCATCCATCGCGGAACTCACAATGCCTCCCAGGCGCACCCTGACCCGGGCTTCCAACTGCTCGTTGGCGGCCCTGGCCACCGCGAGAGCATCAGTCATCTGCCGCCTCGACTTTTGCAGCCGCCCATGCAGCAGGCTCACCAAGACGCCCGTGCCAATGAAAACGGTCATCGACAGCAGCACGTGTGTATGATCGGCGGCCAACGATGGATGGGGCACGATGAAAAAGCACCACACCAGCACCGTGGACAGGACCGTGGCCCACAGGCCGCCGCGCCGCCCGTCCATCCATGAACTGCTGAAGACAGCGGGGAAGAACAGGAACCAAAACATGGGCTGCAACCAGGACCAGCACAGCCACTGCACGACGAGCGCCCCCAATGGCGGCAGCAACACCTTCAGCGGAGGCAGCCAGCCGGCAGGTCTAGTCATCCTGCCCCCCCCCCGCATCAGTCCGCTTGCGATTCACGCCGCACCCTTCACAACCGCGTGAGAAACATCTCACGGCGCTCCTAGGGACATGGGCGGATCTTGTCATTTTGTATGCGATTATTGTTGCTCATCTCATGAGATGCAATGCGTCTTGTCTTTAGCCGTGCGTTTCGTCGGGCGTAATTTGAAGCTCATGCTTTGCGCCACTTGCCGAACCAGGGTCGGGGTGCTCCGCCATACATTATTCATCATCAATGCCAAACACCGCATGACCCACCGCAATGACGTCAAAAGGCAGGCGAGATGCGGCGATTCTCCAAAAAAGAAAGGGCGGCCATCGCTGGCCGCCCTCGTGGTTTTGGGGGTTGTGAATGTTGCTTTGTTGCGCCGCAACAAAGGGCATCCAGTTGCAGCGCAACTGGACTACTTTAATAGCGGTAGTGATCCGTCTTGTAGGGGCCTTCGACGGGCACGCCGATGTAGTCGGCCTGCTCCTGGGTGAGCTTGGTGAGCTTGACGCCGATTTTGGCGAGATGGAGGCGGGCGACTTCTTCGTCGAGCTTCTTGGGAAGCACGGTGACGCCGATCTTGCGTTTGCCCTTGGTGGCCCAGAGTTCGATCTGCGCGAGCGTCTGGTTGGTGAAGCTGTTGCTCATCACGAAGCTCGGATGACCGGTGGCGCAGCCGAGGTTCACGAGGCGGCCTTCGGCCAGCATGAAGATGCTGTTGCCTTTCGGGAAGGTGTACTTGTCCACCTGCGGCTTGATGTTGAGGCGCTTGACGCCCTTCATGGCGTTGAGCTTATCGACTTGGATCTCGTTGTCGAAGTGGCCGATGTTGCAAACGATGGCCTGGTCTTTCATCTTCTCCATGTGCTTGGTGGTGATGATGTCCTTGTTGCCGGTGGTGGTGACGTAGATGTCGCCGGTGCCGAGGGTGTCTTCGATCGGCATCACGCGATAGCCTTCCATCGCGGCTTGCAGCGCGCAGACGGGGTCGATCTCGGTGACGATGACCTGAGCGCCCATGCCACGGAGGGCGGCGGCGCAGCCTTTGCCCACGTCGCCGTAACCGCAAACGACGCCGACTTTGCCGGCGATCATGACGTCGGTGGCGCGCTTGATGCCGTCGAGCAGGGATTCGCGGCAGCCGTAGAGGTTGTCGAACTTGGACTTCGTGACGCTGTCGTTCACGTTGATGGCCGGGAAGAGCAGTTTGCCTGCGCTGGCCATTTCATAGAGGCGATGCACGCCGGTGGTGGTCTCTTCGGAGACGCCCTTCAAATCTTTGACGATCTTGTGAAAGATGCCGGGCTGTTCTTTGCCGATCTTCTTGAGGAGGTCTTTGATGACCTTCACTTCGTGGTTGTCGGAGGGGGTCTTGACCCACTTGTCGCCGTTTTCCATCTCGTAGCCCTTGTGGATGAGCAAGGTCACGTCGCCACCGTCATCGACGATGAGCTGCGGGCCTTTGTCCTTGGGGAACATGATGGCCTTCCAGGTGCAGTCCCAGTATTCTTCGAGCGTCTCGCCCTTCCAGGCGAACACCGGTGTGCCGGAGGCGGCGATGGCAGCGGCAGCGTGGTCCTGAGTGGAGAAGATGTTGCAGGAGGCCCAGCGCACGTCGGCACCGAGTTCCTTCAGCGTCTCGATCAGCACGCCAGTCTGAATGGTCATGTGCAGCGAGCCGGTGATGCGAACGCCTTTGAGGGGCTTCAGCGGACCGTATTTTTCGCGCGTGGCCATGAGGCCGGGCATTTCGCTCTCAGCGATGTCGAGTTCTTTGCGGCCGAAGTCGGCGAGGGAGATGTCTTTGACGAGGTAGTCGGACATGGGGTGCGTAGGTTCAGGTTTGTGGGGTTGAAATTAAACGAATCAACGTATCAGGATACGTTGATATGTTTCAAAGAGACGCAGAAAAGTCAAACGGGTATTTGCCCTGTGCAAGGCGGGCAGCTGACTTCATTCTTGACGTAGCCTACCCTGCCATGACTCAATCCGGCATGAACGACTCCATCGCTCCCGGCGCACGCGAGTTTCATACCACCCGCTGGAGCCTCGTCCTCGCCGCGCAGCATGCCAGGCACAGCTCCAGGGCGCACAAGGCCATGTCGGAGTTGTGTCGCGACTACTGGTATCCGCTGTATGCCTTTGTGCGGCGGCGCGGACACGCCCCGCACGATGCGCAGGATCTCACGCAGGCATTTTTTGCCTCCCTGCTCGAAACCAACGCCACGGCGGCCGATCCAAAGCGCGGACGCTTCCGCTCGTATCTACTCGGCGCGCTGAAGCACTTCCTGGCAAACGACTTCCATCGTGCGAACGCGCAGAAGCGCGGTGGCGGGCTGCAGCTCGTCGAGTGGGACGCGCTCGAACCGGAGGCGCGTTATGCGCTGGAGCCTGCGGAGCAAACCGATGCCGAAACGCTCTACGACCGCCGCTGGGCGCTCGATCTGCTCGACCGGGCCATGAAACGGCTGCGGGCCGAATTTGCGGCCAAAAAAGATGAACCGACCTTCGACGCGCTCAAAGGCACGCTCAGCGGCGCGGAGGCATCGCGTGAGGAACTCGCCAAAAAACTCGGCATGACCGAGGGAGCGCTCAAAGTGGCCGTGCATCGCCTGCGGCAGCGCTACCGCGAAGTTTTGCGCACTGAGATCGCCGAGACAGTCGATTCGCCGACTGATGTCGAAGACGAGATGCGGCATCTGGTGGCGGTGTTACGCGCTGGATGAACCTTTACGCACACTGCCCATGAAACGTCTGTTATTCATCATGCTGATGCTTCCGTGCGCGGTGGGCAGCATGAACGCCCCCGTACCGCCCGCACAATGGCTCGCCCTGACGATGCAGCAGGTCATTCACCAATGGCGTGATCCACTCTGCTACGCGCTGCTGCTGTGGTTCTGCGCGTTGCTGGTCGGGCTGCCTGCATGGCGCTCACTGGCGGCTTGCTTGGGCATTTCCGCGCTATTCTGGCAGTGGGCGAGGCTATGGCACTCAGCGTTTATCTTCCAACTGAACGCATCGCAGACCTTCCTGCCCGGCATCGGCCTCGTGGCAGTTGGTTATGCGGGCTGGCGGTTTAGAATGAAAAAAGAGCGGCACAAGCTACCGCCGGGCTTCCTCACTTCGCGTTGGCTGGCGATGCTGACTGGCGCGATTTTTTGCTGTTTGGCCGCATTCCCCGCCGCCGCGCTCACGGGGCTGCTGTGGCGCATTCCCATCCCGTTTAGCGGCTATGCGAGCGGTGTTGAGGGCGCGGCGGCCAGTTGGGCGATGGTGCTTTTTTATGGCCTGATCGGCGGCTTCCTGCTACTCGGTTTCCTCGGTGCCTTGGGCGGCGCAGTCGCACATCAGCTTGGTTTGCCCCATCGTGCGCGGGTCGTTTGGCTCAATCTGTTCTTTGCCGCCCTCATCGCGCTGTCCGCCGTCGGTTTGCTGAGTGTGCTCGATGCGTTCATCGGCCCGTGGTGAACTTTTTCCGTAACCAGCCGCCCATTTTCTTTCAGGAAGGAGTGAACACGACCGAATCCTGCCATGAACACCCCTGCCACCTGCCCCCAATGCGGCTCCACTCTTCCTGCCGATGCGCCGGAGGGCCTTTGCCCGGCCTGCCTGATGCGCGGCGGCCTCGACACCGATGCGACGATCAAGATGACGCCGTCGCAGAAGCCGTCAGCCGCGCACGTTCCCGCCGCGCAGGCCCCGGAGGAGCTGGCACCGCTGTTTCCACAGCTTGAGATCATCGAATTGCTCGGGCGTGGCGGCATGGGAACGGTTTACAAGGCGCGGCAGCCCAAGCTGAACCGTTTCGTGGCGCTGAAGATCATTTCCGGTGACGCGGCGGCAGATCCGCACTTCGCGGAGCGGTTTCAAAGGGAGGCACAGGCGCTCGCGAAGCTGAACCACCCGAATATCGTCAGCGTCTTCGACTTTGGCGAGACGGGCGGGCTGTTTTACTTCCTCATGGAGTTCGTCGATGGCGCGAACCTCCGCACGCTCATCCGCAGCGGCGAGATGAAACCGGAAGCCGCGCTCGCTTTGATCCCCGCGTTTTGCGACGCGCTGCAATACGCGCACGACGAGGGCGTGGTGCATCGTGACATCAAGCCGGAGAACGTGCTCGTGGACAAGAAGGGCCGCGTCAAAATTGCCGACTTCGGCCTGGCAAAGCTCACCGGCAGCGACGCGCACGATCACACGCTGACGCGCACCGGCATGTATCTCGGCACGCCGCGCTACATGGCGCCGGAGCAGGTGGAAAAGCCCGAGACAGTGGACCATCGCGCGGACATCTACAGCCTTGGCGTCGTGTTTTACGAGATGCTCACCGGCGAACTGCCGATGGGCCGCTTCGCCCCGCCATCGAAGAAAGTGGATGTCGATGTGCGCTTCGACGAGATCGTGCTGCACGCGCTGGAGCGCGATGTCGCGCTGCGTTATCAGCACGCAAGCGAGATCAAGACGGACGTGCAGAGTGTCACGGGTGCGGCGGCAGTCCACACACCGCCAACAGCCGAAGCTCCACCGCGAGGACTAGCCGCAGATTCCACCGTGCAGCCCCGCCTCAGCCGCATGGCGCTCATCGGCGCGATCTGGGCGCTGTTCGGCGTCATCGTGGTGATTCCGTCGATGATGCTCACGCAGACGGTCAATCTCGCGGAGGGGCGGCCTTCGGGCCTCGTTTATGAGCAGCCGCCCGTGGCCTTCACCGTCTTCATGGCCGTGCTGCTTTTCATCGGCATGGGCGCGCCCATCGGCACGACGATTCTGGGTGCGATCTCGATGAGCAACATCAAGAAATCTGGCGGCAAGCTCTACGGGCTGCCGCTCGCCTTCGCGGACGCGGTCTTCTTTCCCATGCTGCTGCTGCATAGCGCGATGGCGGTGCTGCTGGGCTTGCTCATCGTCACGCTCATGAAGTTCACAGGTGTGAACGCGGGCCTCGGCGCGGCGGAGTTGGGCATGCTGGCGATGCTGCCGCTCTTCGCGGACTTTTTCATCGTGCGGGCACTGTGGCGGAGGGTGATTGTCACAGCTTCGCCTGTCTCGACAGGAAGCGAAATGCCTCTGCCACGACCAGGCGGAAAGCCTTCCTCGAAAAATGGGAGGGGCCTGATGATTGCAAGCTTTGGCATCTTAATCGCATCCTTTTTGTGCCTCTGGTTCTTTTTGACGGACGATTTTCAACGCTCCACGCTAGATGCGGGAACGCTCATCACTGCCAACGTCAGCCAAACCGACGGACCCGTGACTTACTTTGGTGGCCATACTTCGGCTGTGAAAGCCGTCTCCATCTCGCCAGATGGCCACACGCTGGTTTCAGCCGGGATGGATGGCCGCGTCATCATTCGCGATCTGCCAGATGGCGGTGTGCGGCGCATCGCGGTCAATAGTTCACATCCGGCTTCCACACCCATCGAGCAGCCTCGTTGTGCGGCAATCCTGGCGGACAACGAGCATGTGCTCGTGGGCGGCAGCCACGGCAGCAGCCCGATGAAGATCCACCTCTTCAAAAACGAGATCGAGCGGCTCGCGGTGCCGAACGAGCATGGCGCGTCGTTCACGCAACTGCTGCCGTGCGACTATGGCGCGAAGCTCGCCTACATCACCCGCGGCACGGAGCTCAATCTCTACGACATGGGGACGAAGCGTCTCATCTCCCAGCCGAAGATTTTCCCAGGAAAGGTGTTCAGCAACGTCCACCCCGCCGCCGTGAGCCCGGACGGGGCGTTCATCGCCGTCCCTTCTTCGAACATGGAGCCGCACACGGGAGGTGGTGTGATCTCGACCGCGCCCTGCAAGCTCACCGTGTTCGACACGCAGGGCGTGGAGCGGCTTTCGTGGCAGTTTGCCGATTTCCCCGACTTCGCCTACGCGCAGGTGGTCTTCACCAGCACGCGCACGCTCGTCGTATGCCTGCCCTCCGGCAAAATGCAGGGCTAGAAGCTTGATGAC
>DAORHS010000053.1:0-12298 GCA_035438165.1 Prosthecobacter sp. | reverse complement strand
CAGGCCGGAAAGCATGTCTATGTCGAGAAACCCGGCAGCCAGAACGCGCATGAGGCCGAGATGATCGTCGAAGCGTCGCAGAAATACGACCGCCTCGTGCAGATGGGCAATCAGCGCCGCACCTGGATGAAGGATGCCATCGCCGCATTGCATGATGGCGCGATCGGCACGGTGCGCTTTGGCCGTGGCTTTTACTACAACACGCGCAAGACTCTCGCCGTGAATGAAAAGCCCGCGCCTGCGGATCTCGATTTCAATTTGTGGCAGGGACCGGTGCCGGATGACGCCAAACACGACTTCAAAAGCATGGTGCACTACGACTGGCACTGGTTCTGGCACTGGGGCAACGGCGAGCTCGGCAACAACGGCATCCACACGCTGGACATCCTGCGCTGGGGCCTGAAGGGCGACTACCCGCTGCGCACGACCTACAACGGCGGCCGCTACTTCTACGATGACGCGCAGGAAACGCCCGACACCGGCACAGCGGTCTATGACTTCGGCCACGCCGGTTGCGAGTGGGTGCAGAGCAGTTGCCATCCGCGTGCGGCGGAGAAGCCGCTGGCGGAAGTCATGTTCTACGGCGACAACGGCACCATGGCCGCCGGTCGCGACACCTGGACGATCTACGACCCGAAGGGCGCGGAGATCAGCAAAGGCAAGGCCAGCACCGCCGGCACGGGCGACGTGTCGCACATCGGCAATTTCATCGACGCGATTCGCGGCGACGCGAAGCTCAACAGCCCCATCGTCGAAGGCCAGAAGAGCACGATGATGTGCCACCTCGGCAACATGGCCTACCGCACGAACACCGTGGTGAAATGCGATCCAAAAACCGGCAAGATTCTCGACAACGCCGAGGCGATGAAGCTCTGGGGCCGCGAGGGTTATCGCAAGGGGTGGGATGTGAAGATTTGAGCCAAAGTGGTCCGCACAGTCCTCTGTGCGGCGTGTCGATGGGTGTTAGGTGAGCTACAAAAAGCTGCGCACATCGAAAGTGGGGTTGGGGTCATGCGGAAGTCTGTGGCGTTGCGGAGCGCCGCACAGAGGACTGTGCGGACCACTTTACCGGAACACCACGTCCACGCCCATCGCGCTCTCTTTGGCGAAGCCGGGAATCCAGTGCGGCTTCCGCAGGGCGATGACGCGGTAGATCATGGACAGCACGTGCAGGATGAGCAGGCGGTCGATGATCCGATAGCCACGGCGGCGGCGCATGAGGAGTTCGACGGCCCAGCCGAGATAGCGGCGATGCAGCCAGAAGGGCTGGAAGCTCATCTTGATACGGTAGCGGGCCCGCAGGCCGCGCTTGGGGTGCTTCGCCTTGTAGGCACGCTTGGCTTCGCGCAGACGCGTTTCGATCTCCGGCGTGAATTCGGTGAAGCAGTACTCACGCGCCAGCGCGAGCAGGTGGAAGGTGTCGCGCATGTACTCGAGATCCGCCACGGACACGCCAGCGCGTGGGGCGAGGGCAATCATCTGCTCCAGCCTGTCCATGCAGCGTGCGGCGCTGTGCAGGGCGGCCTCCGGCTCGCGCACGAAGTAGCGCAGCAGCTTTTTGACGCTGTGGTTGATGAAGATGTTCCCCCAATAGACCTGCAGCAGCGGTGGGATGCGCACGCGGCGGAAGAACAGCTTCTGCTGCGCGAACTCCTCCACATAGAGCAGCTCGCGGATGACCTCGTCGGAGTAGCGCAGGAGTTCGATCAGCGCTTCGGCATCGCCCAGTGCACGTTCTTTGACAAAGGTGCGCACGGCTTCCTCCACGGGCATGGCATCCTTCATGATGCGCAGCGTCACGAAGGTGTTCAGGTCGATCCAGATGGCTTCGGGATCGATCAGCGCGATGCGACGGAAGGGCACCCAGCCGCCGGTCTGGCACCACACCATGCAGCCGATGACGTTCTTCGCGTGCTTCAACTCGTGCGCATAGCGTTCGTACTGCCAGCCGGTGAAGCTCGGATACTCGCCGCAGCCTTCGTACTCGCGACGCGTTTGCAGCTCGACGATTTTCGCCACGTCGGTGCGGAAGAAGTTCGAGTTCAGCGGCAGGTAGCGGAAGAAGTCGGACTCGCCGTACTTCATCGAGATGACGAGCGAGGGGCTGTGCAGGCCTTCGAACACACTCGTGAACGTGCCGCGATGCCACATCAGATCGCCGATGCGATACGCACCGACGGTCCAGGTACGGAAGATGAGGCGCCTTGAGTGCTTCTCGCACACGGGCAGCAGATCGAGCAGCAGACGGCGGGCCTGCGCGGGCTTTTGAATCACCAGCTCACTGCGGAACTCGTCGTGCACGCCTTTGCCGTCGGACTCGCCGATGCGCACGATGATTCCCGCCACCTGCGGAAAACGGGTGAAGAAGCCATCGAGCAGTTCGGCAAGGTAGTCGTTCACCTCGCGCTTCGACTCGGTCATGCGGCGGCGGAGTTCCGGCGTGAAGGTCATCACGTCCATCGTCAGATGCACCGCCAGGCCGCGTTCCGTGAAGATCGCGAAGCAGCGGGTGAATTCCTCGCGGTAAAGCGCGATGCGCTCGCGCAGCTCCGGCTCGATCCAGGCGTGATCGGCCAGATGCGTCACGTCATCCAGCGAGACTGCGTTGAAGCCCCAGGCCGCAGCCTGATCCGCGAATTTCGTCAGATCCGCCCGCACCTGCGTCCACCACGCGTCGGCTTCGGCATCCCGCGTCTTCGGCACGTTCTGCCAGGGGATCTTGGACCAGTTGATCGTACGCACGTCATGCCCGCGAAAAAACGGGCCGATGGCGTCGATGAGGTGGAGCGGTTGCAAGCGCCGCGAATGAAGCAGGTCCGGCGAGGATGCAAGTGACGATCTTGACCGTGGTCCCTGGAGAGTGGTCCGCACAGTCCTCTGTGCGGCGCGGTGCAAACACTCAGGGCTCCGAATTCTCCAACAACCGTCCTTGCGCGCATTCTCATTTCAGGAAGGTCACCAGGAGACTACCACGCCCGCACAGAGGACTGTGCGGACCACTTTGTTACTTCACGCGCTCCTTGAGGATCTCGCGGAAGGATTTGCCGTCGAGGCTGAGATCCGCCAGCACGGCGCGGCCATTGAGTACGCGGACTTCGGCGATGATGCCTTTGTCCGTGCGGATGTTCTCGGCGAACCACTGGTCGGCCTCGGGCGCGAGTTTTTCATTGATGTAGAATCGCTCGAAGGGCCACTCGATGGTCGCCTTGCTCTCATAAGCGTAGCCGGTTCTCACCCGGATGTAGTCGCCACTGGCGGGAGGTGTGCGGGACAGGCTGGTGATGGTCGCGAAACCATCCGCGCCAGTGGTCAGCGTCGCAAACACCGGCATGCCTTGTTTCAGCTTCATGTCCGCAGACACGTTGACTTCCCGTTGTGCCGGACGCACGGCGAGATACCGGCCACGCAGCGGGTCGTAGGGATCAGGGGCGCTGCATTTGAGCTTGATGAGCGTGCCCTGCGTGAGCGTCTGCTCATGCGTCCAGATTTGCGACAAAGGCGCGGCCCATTGCGCGAGCGCGACGATGCCAAAGAGGATGAGAGGAAGCGTTTTCATGACACAGGGAGATTTTTCTGACGATGAAGGCGGCTCATGAAGATGTTAAAGGCCAGGAAGGCCACGCCGATGACAATGAAGGCCAGACCTTTGGCGAGGAGTGACAGCTCGCTCTCAAACATGCGGGCGATGATGAGCAGACAGAGCAGGGCGGCTCCCAATCGCGGCGCACCACGCCTCCCGGCGAACTCCAGCACGATGAGCGTGATGCCGATGAGCGACAGATGCAGCGTGACGAGCCAGGAAAGCAGAGCGCCATGCTCGCCGGGGTCTTGGGTGAATGGAATGGCGACCAGCGGCAGCAAAGCGATGGAAGCAATCGCCAGCACAGCCCAGCGACGGCGCAGGCAGGCCAGCCCCACGAAAAGCGCGAGCACGGCGAGCAAACCCCAGCACCAGGGCAGCTTCAGCGCGTGGGCGGCACCTTGGAGAATATCATCGCTCATATCGCGGAACGTGGCCGCGATGCCGTAGCCAAGCAGCCAGAGGGAACCGAGCACGACCTGGGGTTTGCGCCCGGTGGATTCAGCCACCCCGGCCCGGCTGAGAGGAAACAGCGTGAGGCCGGCGCCAATCAGAGTCCAGAGCCAGACGAACGTTTCATCCCGATGGCTGTAGTAGCCCTCGCTGCGGGCGCTGACGAAAACAGCGGCGCTGCACAGGCCCAAAATGGCGCTGATCGTCATGACCCAGCGCACGGAGATGGAAAGCGGGGTCTTGGGCGGCCAGCCTGGCCAATAGGGGAAAAGACCGAGCAGCAGCAGCGGATAAATGAGCGGGCTGTCATGCCAGGGCCTGTCGTAGCCTTGGTCGAGGCTCCACACCGCAATCCCGATAAGGTAGAAGATGGCCACGGCATGCGAACGCAGCACCCACACCAGCGGCAGGCTCAGCAGCATCCACCAGAACAGGAAATCCGGCCACTCACCGCCGAGATTGTAGATCTGCGAGACGAGCGCGATGCACGCGCCGGTGGCAAGCGCCTGCAGCAGCGCCGCCGTTTCACGCACCCAGGCTGCGGCGGCATCTCCACGCTGCAGCACACGAAAGCTGACGATCTGCGTCGCCAGCAGCGGTAGAAACGCGAACAGCAGCCGCACCGGCCGCGAGAAGTCATCCCAGTTGTAGCCGATCACCGCGATCAAGCCGGTGCCGATGAGCAGCGCGCCGAGCGAACCCATCACGATCTGCGCCAGGCCCGGCTGCGAATCGTCCACCCCGTGCCGTTCGCGCAAGGTGCGCGCCGCGTCGGTGGTGAGGAGTCCGTCACGTTCCCACTGCGGGAGTTGTTCGAGGAGCCAGCGATGATGGGAGTTCATGGAAGAGGAATGAGTGCGCCGAGTTTGCGCGAGACCGGAGCGAGTGACGAATTGATAAACTCGATGGGTGGATTGAGGGAGGTGATGCGGGGTCAGGCGGCCGGCGGAAGCGGTGGCGGAGCAGGGGATCGCATGAGCACCAAGCTCAACAGAGTTCCGAGAGCGACACCGAGAAATCCCCCTCCGATGGCACCGACACCGATGGGCAGAGTCCAGTCTTCGACGTTTTCAGCCGCGGGGGTCGCACGTTCCTGGATGGCGACGTAGTCGGAGTTGGAACTCATCAGAGACTGTAGCTGATCCACATGCGCAAACAGCTTTTCGTAAGTCTCTTTCGCCACGGCATGCTGTTCGACAGCCCTCCGCAATTCAGACAGGCCCGGCTCGTAGCGGCCCAACTCCGCCTCGACTGTTGAGATGTCTTGTTCGATGGAGACCATCTTAGTGTCCAGAGCAGCGCGGGAAGGTTCGTTGGTCGCGAGTGGCTTGAGTTCGAGACGCAGATCGTCGCGCTGGTCTTTGAGCTTGGTCAGACGATTCACCAGCCTCTCCTGATCGGCCCTGGCACTCAGAGATTCGGCTTTGGCACGGGCTTTCTCCAGAGCTTCCAGTGACATCTCCATTTTCTTTTGCTGGGAGACGACTTCCTGAAGAAACTGCTGCAGCACCCTGCCCCCGGCCTGTTCGCGAATGCTTTGGCGGAAGGCGATGAACTCATCCAGCAGGGCATCGAGAAAAATTTTGGTGTACTTGGGCTCGGAGCCAGTGGCGAGGATGTTGAAAATGGCGCTGCCTTTGGTTTGGGCGACACGGATTTCTACATCGGCGTCCCTGAGGTCCGGATTCAATGCTCTCACACGCTCCAGCGCACGCCTTTGCATCTCGGCGGACTCAAGAGTCTCAATGATCGTGCCGTAGAAGTCGGCCTGCTGCTCGCGCCAGTTGATACTATCATTGGACACCATCTGACCACCCGCCACGACCTTTGCGAGCGAACGAAACTCCTGCGGCCTGCCGGTGATGCGCAGGGCTTGAAAGCAAACGCCGACGCTGGCTCCGAGCACAGCGCAGACGAAGGTGATGATGATGCGAGGAAGGGTGCGTGACTGGCCCATGCGCGGCATTCCGCCAGAATCGCGGCAGTGTGGCAAGGCAAATCAGGCTTGGGATCGCTGACGAAAGCTTCCTGCGCCTTTTCAAGGCGCTGCCTTGAACCCTGCGATGTGGAAACGAAAAACCCAGGCCGTAAGGCCTGGGCTGAATCCGGCGGTCCGTTGGACCGCGATGCCGCACACGGAGTGTGCGGACCACTTTGGCCGGCTCACTTTGCCTCGGGCTTGATCTTGCCTTTCTCTTCGAGCGTGTGCTTGAACTTCTCGGTCTTGGGATCGACGACGGCGCGGACGTAGCCTTGGTTGGGATTGAGGGCTTTGAAGTTCTGATGGTAGTCCTCGGCGGGGTAAAAGGTCTTGAGCGGGGCGATCTCGGTGGCGATGGGGTCTTTCCAGTTCTTCTGGGCGGCGTCGCGGGAGGCGAGGGCGATCTTCTTCTGCTCTTCGCCGGTGTAGTAGATGGCGGAACGGTACTGGGAGCCGTAGTCGTTGCCCTGGTAGGCGGTGCCTTTGGGCAGGAACTTGCCGTGCTTGTACATGTCTTCCTTCGTCACGCTGGTGGGATCATGCGTGTCCCAGAAGAGGTCGATGATTTCCTTGTAGCTGACGACGGCGGGGTCGAAGTCGATCTTGATGACCTCGGCGTGGCCGGTGTCGCCGGTGCAGACGTCTTCATAGGTGGGGTTCACGGTCTTGCCGCCGGCGTAGCCGCTGGTGACGTGCTTGACGCCTTTGACCAGAAGGTACTGGGCCTCGACGCACCAGAAGCAACCGCCGCCGATGATGGCGGATTCCGTTTTGGCGTCGGCAGCAGAAGAGGTGGGGGCGAGGGTGGCCATGAGGAAGGTGGTGAGGAGGATGAGCGCAGTTTTCATGGGGGAAGATACGAACGAGACGGAAAGGGGAGTCATTCATCCGTGTGATAAGAGGTCAAACTTTCGGCGGAATTCCCGGGATCCGCAGACGGATGGCCGAAAGAGAGGAAAAGAAGAAAAGGTCAGAGGATGCAGTTGGGTTCCTTTTTCATCTCTTTTCATTTTTCCGGCCAACTCTAATCTGACCTCATGGACGAAATCTCGACTCTCTGCGCCCGGGTGGGCGAAACGAAACTGCGCGACATGGTGACGGCGTTTTACCGGCGGGTGCGCGAGGATGATCTGATCGGGAAGATGTATCCGGCGGATGACTGGGCGGGTGCGGAGAAGCGGCTGGCGGATTTCATCGTGTATCGCTTCGGCGGGCCGCAGACGTACATCGAGGAGCGCGGGCATCCGCGGCTGCGCGGACGGCACATGCCGTTTTCGATCGGCGAGGCGGAGCGTGACCGCTGGATGAAGCTGATGGGCGAGGCGATGCAGGAGGTGGAGGTGCCGGCAGCGGACGCACCGGTCATCGGCTCGTTCTTCGCCCAGGTGGCGGACATGATGCGGAACCGCGAGGGGTGAAACGCCGCTTGTCAGACGTTGATGCCACCGGATGGTGAAATCATGAAACGAAAGCTCTGTCTGACCTTGGGCGCGGTGGCTCTGCTGCCCGCATGCATGATTTTGGATGTGACGCAGCTGAGCAACGAGCCGGTGGATTTTGTGAGCGATGTGAAGCCGATTCTGGAATCGCGCTGCCTGGAGTGCCATCACAGCCGCTATGTCTTTGCGGGGCTGAATCTGGAGACTAAGGCCCTGGCGATGAAAGGCGGGCGCAGCGGGCCGGTGATCGTGCCAGGAGCGCCGCACAAGAGCCTGCTGCACCAAGTGCTGCTGCTGGGACATGAGAATCCCATCGCCATGCCGCCGACACCGGAAAAACTGGAGCGTGAGCACGAGCAGATCATTCACGACTGGATTCTTCAGGGCGCGGACTGGCCCGAGGGCGTGCGCCTGGTGCCGCCACAGGACTGGAAGAAATCGCGTTCATAACTGCCCATGGAAAAAGCTCCCGTTCTCATTCTCGCTCCGCTGCCGGAGTTTCTGATGCAGCCCCTGCGTGCCGCGCACGAATGTCACGATTACTTCCGCGCGACGGACAAGGAGGCGCTGCTGGCCGAAGTCGGCGCGCAGATCCGCGGCATCGCGATGTCGGGCGGTAGTGTCTCGCCGGTGCCGTTGCTGGAGCGGCTGCCGAAGCTGGAAATTATGAGCGTGTTTGGCGTGGGCTACGACGGCGTGCCGGTGGACTGGTGCCGCGAGCATGGCATCCGCGTGACGAACACGCCGGACGTGCTCACGGAAGACGTGGCCGACACGGCGAGCGCCCTGGTTTTGATGACCAGCCGACGTCTGATCGCAGCAAACCGCTTCCTGCATGCGGGATCGTGGACCCAGGGGCCGTTTCCGCTGGCGCGTGCGCTGCACGGGAAGCTGGCGGGCATCGTGGGCCTGGGACGCATCGGCAAGGCCATCGCACACCGGCTGGAGGCGCATGGGATGCGCATCGCGTATCACGGGCGCACGCGGCAGGAGGTGGGCTGGGATTACTTTGAATCGCTGATCGAACTGGCGCACGCGGTGGATTTTTTGATTGTGGCCTGTCCTGGCGGTGCGAAGACCAGGCACCTGATCAACGCGGCGGTTTTGGAGGCGCTGGGAAGCAAAGGCACGCTGATCAACATCGCGCGAGGTTCGGTGGTGGATGAAACGGCGCTGATCACGGCGCTGCAAAACGGCACGATCCGCGGCGCAGGACTGGATGTGTTTGAAAACGAGCCGCGGGTGCCGGAGGCGCTCATGCAGTGCGAGAACGCCGTGCTGCTGCCGCATCTGGGCAGCGGCACGCACGAAACGCGGGCGGAGATGGCGCGGCTGGTGGTGGAGAATCTCGCGGCTCATTTCAGCGGGGCGGATTTGCTGACGCCCGTGTGTTGATTGTGATGGAATTGGCAGAAAGCCCGCTTGCCGTTTGAAGCGGTGCCGTTACTAAAAGCGCATGGGAAAAATCATCCTCGGAGCCTTCCTCGCCGCCCTCGCCGTGTTTGCGTGGGAGGCGCTGTCATGGACGACGATTGGCTGGCATCAAAACGGATTCCGTCAGTTTCGGGATGAATCGACCGTCGCCGAGGTCATCAAGGCCAACGTGACCTCGGGACACGGGATTTATATGCTGCCGTCGATGGGTGACGCACCCAAGCTGGCCACGGCCGAGGAAAAGAAGGCGTTCGAGGAGGAGCAGGCGAAGGCGATGGAAAACGGCCCCTACATGTACGCAGTCATCCGGCCCGGCAAAGGGGAGATCAGCATGGGATCGAACCTGGTCCTGAGTTTCGTCCGCTGCCTGATCTGCGCGTTTCTGATCGCGGCGCTGCTTTCACAGACCGCGTTGTTCTACCCGGCGCGCATCGCTTTCGTCGCGGCCGCAGGTTTGTTTGCGGGCCTGACCGCCGACCTGCCGATGTGGATCTGGTTCGAGAATCCAGGACGCGACACGGTGGTGAACGTCGCGGATCATCTGATCGCATGGGTCATCGGCGGTGCGGTGCTCGGCCTGCTGGTGGGCAAGGACCCGGTGGCGGAGCGCTGAAGTTCTGTCCGCAGATCAACCGGCCACTCCGCTCGTCTTCAACACCACGGCGGCCACCTCTTCTGGCGTCACCTTCGTCATGCAGTCGTAGTGCCCGAAGGGGCACTCGCGTTCGAAGCAGGGGCTGCACGGAACTTTGTGCTGGATGACCGTGTGGCGGTCGCCGAGCGGCCCGGTGGCGATGGGACAGGTGGAGCCGAAGATGCTGACGGTGGGAATGCCGAGCGCGGCGGCGAGATGCATGGTGCCGGTGTCGTTGGTGAGCAGGAGCTGGCACTCGCGCAGTTTCGCGATGAGCTCCGACAACCGCGTTTTGCCGACGAGGTTTTCATGCGGCGCCTGAAGCATGGCGGAGAGCTTTTCGCCCATCTCCTTCTCCCCAGGCGCGCCGAACAACTGCCAGCGAAACTGCGCATGCTGCTCGGAGATTTGATTCACCACGGCGGCGAAACGCTCCAGCGGCCAGCGTTTGGCCGGGCCGTACTCGGCACCGGCACAAACGCCGACGCGGATGGTGCCGTCGGTCGAAACGGGTGGTGATCCGGCGTCCCACAGGCCGGGCTGGTCCACATCCGCACCGATGCGTTTCGCGAGGAACATGTAGAGATGCGCGTGGTGCTTGTTTGGGAATCCCGCACGCGGCTCGAGCACGACGTGCGTGAGCAGTTTGCGCCGGAAGGAGCCGATGAATCCCACGCGATGCGGGATGCCGGCGAGCCAGATCTCCAGCGTGCTGCGGGTCGAGTTCGTGCAGAGCAGGGCCGCGTCGAAGTGAATGCCGGTGGCCTTGATGCGTTTGGCCACAGCAAAGAGCCCCTCTTTGGCCGGTTTGCCGATGTAGCCGGAGACTTCAGGCATGGAGCGCCACAGGTCTTCGAGTTTGTCCGGGCCCAGGATGGTGATGCGCATGTCCGGCCTGCCGCGCTTGATGGCGCGCACCATGGGAAACGCCATGCAGGCGTCGCCCAGCCAGTTGGGACTGCGAATGAGCAGCTCGAAGGGTTGCAGGCGGCTTGGATCGTAGCCTTCGGGAAAGGAAATGCCACGGCGGTAGCTGGAGTTGAGCAGCAGGAAGTTGGGATTCGGCGTCTTCCAACGTTCATGCACCCAGAACCAGCTCGTCGGCTGCTCGCGGATGAGCTGCTCGACGGCGGCATTGATCGCGATGGTCAAACCGTCCGCCGTCTGCTCCGGCTCAGCCGATTTGACTTCGGGAGCACACACCAGCCGCCAGCGTGCCGGGCCGTCGTCATAGACCATCATCGGCAGCACCACCGCGTTGGTGCGCATGGCCATGAGGGCGGCGATCGTGGTGGTGGAAGCCAGCCGGTCGAAGAACGGACACCACAGTCCCTGATAGCCGGCATGCTGATCCACCAGCACGCCGATCTGCCCGCACTCGCGCATAAATTTCATCGGCCCATTGAAGCCAGCCTGCCGGTCGAACAGGGTGTAGCCGAGCTTCTCACGCCGGCGCAGCACCAGGGCGTTGAGCCAGGGATTGCGCAGCGACTGGTAGATCGCTCCCGCCTTGTGCCCGCGGACATAGCTGGACGGCACCTGTGTCAAAATCTCCCAGCAACTCGCATGCAGCACCAGGTTCAGAATGGGCCGGCCTGCGTCGAACGCCGCCTGGGCTTGTTCGACGCCCTCGGACCTCACATGACGGCACAGATCGGCCTCGTTCATGAGCGGCAGTTTGAAACCACAGAGCACGTTCGCGAACAGGCTCTTAAAATGCGCCTGCGCCATGCGCCTGAGTTCGGCCGGGTTCTTTTCACGACCAAACGCGATGCGCAGATTCTGCAACGCAAGCCGGCGGTACTTCCCGGCAACGTAAAAGGCCATCGTTCCAAGCATCCGCCCCGTCCACCAGATGGCGATGAGAGGAAGCAGTCGCATGACGCCTTCCACACACCGGAACAGTGCATATGCCATCCACTGCCCGGTGCGCTTGACGAGACTGGTGGATTCATTGGCGCTGCCCATGCGCGGTGTTTATGCCTCAGTGCCTGTGCCCACGCAACCGATCATGCGAGATCACACGACCGTGGGTCGTTTCCCATGGCCCATGAGACTGCTTTTATTTCTTCTCCTCTGCCCGCTGCTGAACGCGGCACCGCTGCGCCCGAACCTCGTTTTCATCATGGCCGACGACCTCGGCTGGGCGGACGTGGCTTTTCATGGGGGGAACGCTCCCACACCCCATCTGGACAAACTGGTGAGCGAAGGGCTGGAACTCACGCATCACTACGTGGCGCCGGTTTGCAGCCCGACGCGCACCGGTTTGATGACCGGCCGCTGCTGGAGCCGCTTCGGCGTGACCAGCCCGCAAAACAACCGCGCCCTTCCCTGGGACACGGTGACGCTGCCGCGTGCGTTGAAGTCGGCCGGCTATGAGACCTGCCTCACCGGCAAGTGGCATCTGGGCTCAAAGCCCGAGTGGGGTCCTAATCACTACGGATTCGATCACAGCTATGGGTCGCTCGCGGGAGGTGTCGGCCCTTGGAATCACTTTTACAAGAAGGGTGAGTTCTCCGTGACGTGGCATCGCGATGAAAAGCTGATGACGGAATCCGGTCATGTGACCGATTTGATCACCCGAGAAGCCTGTGAATGGATCGCCGGACGCAAGGACACGCCGTTCTTTCTCTACGTGCCGTTCACGGCCGTGCATCTGCCGCTGAAGGAGCCGGAGGAATGGCTGGCGAAGGTGCCTGCGGGCATCACCGGCGACGTGCCGCGACACTACGCCGCCTGCATCATGCATCTCGACGACGCGGTCGGAAAAATCATCG
>DAORHS010000052.1:0-12316 GCA_035438165.1 Prosthecobacter sp. | reverse complement strand
CCTGCTCACGGTTGGCCGCAACCCTTCTGGCGGCCTCGGTCCCAGCGATGATGGTTTGTGCTGTCATGAGCCCATCCTGCCCCTGCTGCATGGCCTGCTGATTGCCCATGGCTTGTCCAGCAACAGACGTCCCCAAGGAAGCGGCACCATACACCACCCCCATGGCAGATCCTGCAATAGCCAGATTCTGCTCATAGCGAGCGAGTTCTCTGTCCTTTTGCATTGGGATGGTAAGCACCTGCCATTCGAGATATACCTTGGAAGCAATTCTCGCCCTGGGGAGGATGCTGGCTGTCAGCGGCTGGTGAATGCTTTCACGCTCGATCTGCCCTGCAACGCGGGCGTCATCAAGCACCTGTTTATGCAGTTTTAATCGGGGATTTTCAGCGTAGGCCATGGCGCGTGCCTCGTCCAAATTGATGGTGGTCTTCAATGCTTGCGAAGTCAGGTGGCTGGCAATTCCACTGTAATACTGGCGCATTTTGGGAATCAGCACTCTTTCTCGTGCGTCTTTGTTATCAATGGTGAAGACCTTTGAACACACCTTCGCGCCATCGACACGATGCATCGTCACCTTGACGGCCAGTTGCTTGCCATCTGATTTGATGATGGAGCCATCGACCACAAAGTCAGTGGCAGGGGATGACTCAATGCTGCAAAAGGCAGAGACATTTCGCAGGGAACCGAAACTGGAGACGATCTCAGCCGGAAGGTAAAACTGCTCAAAGTCTCTGACGCCTTTGTCCGACTGTGGCAATTTCGCATAATTCAATGTGGTAAACTGACGCACCGCGATCGTCACGCTGGTGGGGGGCGGGGCCTTGGTGGCACCATACTTGGCACCCGCACATGCTTGAAGAAACACAGTGCCGATCAGTAAAAGAACCGCCAGGATGGTTTTCTTCAGCAATGGCGGACAAATTGGCGAGTATTGCATATTATCGGGAAAGGTTGTCACGCAGTTGCTCATCGCGAACGGCATTCATGTCATTGGAGCGCACATAAATTTCCTTATTTCCCATCAACCCCCAGCCCATGATGGGAATGGTGGGAACAATCAGTTTGCTGTTTTTGAAGAGACGTCCTTCAGAAAGGCTCATGGTGCCGATGAAAGGGGAGCCACGGTTTCCGAATTTGTCTATTTGCCCCTCCTGTCTGAAACTCCACACGCCAGCCCCCTTGTAACGCCACGTTATTGGGGTGGGAGGTGATTTGTGGGTAAGTTTGCCGCTCATAAACGCGCTGAGGTCCCCGTCGGCCCTTGCTTGCCCGGTGCCGTTTGCATAGAGCTCCATTATGTTGTGGCCTTTTCCCGCCAGAACGCCCTTATGATCAGAACGGGCATACCATTTTCCGACGATTTCGTTTCCGCCGAAGTTCTTGTTTTTCGTGGTGGAACCCTGCTTGAATTCAGGATCAGTTGACATGCAACCGCTCGCAAAACACAGCGTCATAACTGCTGAAACAACTCTGAGTGATGCAAATAATGAGGGTGAGATGAGGCAATTCATACATTTTATTTATGCGAAAATTGATTTATGAAACTTTTTTTACTGAAAAGCAATTTGAATCAAAACAGCCAAATCTTTCGAAGTTCACCACTGGAAAACGGAAAGGGGAACGCACGGCCCCAGGCCCGGTCACAACGCTGGCAGCCGTCGGTCGTGCGGATGACGCCTAGCGTAAAAGGTCTCTCAGCCGACTCCTTGGCCACTCTTGTCGGCGAAAACGGCGAATTTTGCGCGGTTGACTGATTTTCAACCGGTTGTGTGCAGGCCAACGCTGGAAGCGCGCACACTTCCGGCGGAACCACGCACGCTACCGGAGGAAACTCGCGTTCTTCCGGCGGAACCACGCACGCCACCGGAAGAAACTCTCGAGCCACCGGAGGATAATCGCGCACTTCCGGCGGAACAATGCGTGCCATCGGAGGAAACTCGCGCACTTCCGGTGGAACCACGCGTGCCACTGTAGGAAACTCTCGAGCCACCGGAGGACCTTGCTGCGTCTGTCTCGCTGCTCTCGGCTCGACATCCCTGATTCCGCATGCTAAACACCCCGCCCCATGTCCGCCCCCACCAACCGCATCGACACCCGTTTTGCCCAGCTTCGCGCCGCGAAGAAAAAGGCCTTTGTGGCCTATGTCTGTGCCGGTGATCCCACGCTCGATGCCACGATCGACATCGTTTTGGGCCTGGAACGCGCCGGAGTCGATGTCGTCGAGCTGGGCGTGCCGTTTTCCGATCCGCTGGCCGATGGCGTGGTGAATCAGATGGCCGCCGACCGTGCGCTGAAGGCTGGAGCCTCCACGCCGGGCGTTTTGGAGATGATCCGCAAGCTCCGCACAAAGTCCCAGGTGCCGCTGGTCCTGTTCACTTACCTCAACCCCGTCTATACCTACGGCTACGAGCGCTTCCACATCGACGCGGCCGCCGCCGGAGCCGATGGCGTGCTCGTTCTGGACCTGCCGCCAGATGAGGCGGCCCAAAACGCCGAATTGAAGCCCACGCCTGAGTTGCGGCACATCCAGCTCATCGCGCCGACCTCGCCCGCCGACCGCATCGCCAGCATCGCGAAGTCAGCGGAAGGTTTTGTCTATTACGTTAGCCGCCTCGGCGTCACCGGAGCGCAGGCGGAGATCGCCACCGGCATCGCCGAGCAGGTGGCCATCATCCAAGCGGCCACGGATGTGCCGGTATGCGTCGGTTTCGGCGTCTCGAATCCGGAACAGGCCGCTGAGATCGCCAGCAAGGCCGATGGCGTCGTGGTGGGCAGCGCCATCGTCAAGCTCATCGAGCAAAACGGCTCCAGCCCTGATTGCGCCGCGAAGGTGGAAGCCTTCGTCAAACCGCTTGTCGATGCCGTCCACGCCCTCTGAATCAACCACGGAAAACACTGAATACACGGAATGATCCAGCCCGTCATCATGCGTCTTGTTCCGTGTTTTTCGTGTATTCCGTGGTTATGCCTTCTTCCATTTTCTAAACCCAACCCATGACTCTTCAATTCACCAAAATGAACGGTGCCGGCAATGACTTCGTCATGCTGGACAATCGCGATCTCAGCCTCTCGCTCTCCAAAGACCAGATCGAGAAGCTCTGCGACCGCCATCGCGGCATCGGCGCGGATGGCCTGCTCTGCGTCGAGCCCGCCACCGACGGCGGCGACTTCAAAATGCGCTACTACAACGCCGACGGCGGCGAGGCCGAGATGTGCGGCAATGGCGCGCGTTGCTTCGGCCGCTTTGTGAATCATCTGCATGGAGACAAGCTCCCGAAGATCCGCTTCGAGACGCTCGCGGGCATGATCTCCGCCGAATTCGAGGGCGATCAGGTGCGCATCAACATGAGCGCCCCGCACAGCCTCAAGCTCGCTCAGAAACTGCCCGTCGCAGGCACGGAATTGACCGTCCACAGCGTGAACACCGGCGTGCCGCACGCCGTGGTGTTTGTCGATGACCTCGCCAGCGTGCCTGTTCGCGAATGGGGCGCGGGCCTGCGCTATCACGAGGCCTTCAAGCCCAAAGGCACCAACGCCAACTTCGCCAAAGTACTCGCCCCTGGCAGCATCTCCATCCGCACCTACGAACGCGGTGTGGAGGACGAAACCCTCGCCTGCGGCACCGGCATGGTCGGCTGCGCATTGATCCATCACGAGCTCACCGGCGCTCCCAGCCCCGTCAGCGTCCTCGTCAGAGGCGGCGACACGCTGAAAGTCGGCTTTGAGGAGACCTCCAAGAGCGAGTACACGAACGTGACGCTGTTTGGACCGGCGGACTTTGTGTTCACGGGAAGCGTTAGCATTTAACCGCCACTGACATGCCGGAGATCAGTCGCTTTCTGGGTGTGATCATCCGTATGCACTATCGTGACCATGCGCCGCCGCATTTTCATGCACACTACGGTGGGTATGAGATCACCGTGGAAGTCGAGAGCGGAATCGTCACTGGCAGGTTCCCCAAACGAGCCCTGGCTGCCGTGCTGGAATGGCACGGGATTCATCGTGACGCCCTGATTCAGAACTGGCAAAAGGCGGTGAACCGTGAAACTTTGGAGGCGATTCCGCCGCTCGAATAGTATGGACTTCATCCGCATCACCACCGCCCGTCATGTTTCCGGGCATCAGATTGCCCTCGGCTTTGCCGATGGCAGCGAAGGCGTGGCCGACCTCTCCGCCGAATTGACCGGGCCGGTCTTCACCCCGCTGCGGGACATTGATTTCTTCAAGCAGTTCCAAATCGTGGGCTCGACCCTCGAATGGCCGAACGGCGCGGATTTCGCCCCCGAATTCCTCCATGAACTCGCCTGCGGCCGTGAAGCTGTGCTTGCGTGACCCTCTTTTCTCTTTTCAGACTCCCCTCCCATGTTCGCCGGAACCCACACCGCCATCGTCACCCCTTTTCGCAACGGCCAAATTGATGAGGCCGCGCTCAAATCCCTCGTTGATTTCCAATTCGACAATGGCGTGTCCGGCGTCGTGCCCTGTGGAACGACCGGTGAGTCGCCTACGCTTGATCACGAAGAGCACTCACGAGTGGTCAAACTCACGGTCGAGTTTGCCAAAGGCCGCGGCATCGTCATGGCGGGCACGGGATCGAATTCCACGCGCGAAGCCGTCGAACTGACGCAGGAGGCCGAGGCCGCTGGTGCCACGGCGATCCTGCAAGTCGCGCCGTATTACAACAAGCCCACGCCTGAAGGTCTGTATCAGCACTTCAAGGCCGTGGCCCAGAGCACGAAGCTCCCGATCATGCTCTACAGCATCCCGGGCCGCTGCGGCATCGAGATCGGTCTTGATGTGCTCGTGCGTCTGGCCGAGAACTGCCCAAACATCTGCGCGATCAAGGAAGCCGGGGGCAATCCCGAGCGCGTGAGCCAGATGAAGCAGATCCTTCCCGCGAGCTTCGAGATCCTCTCCGGTGACGACGGCCTGACGCTGCCCTTCATGTCCGTGGGCGCCGTCGGCATCGTCAGTGTGGCGGGCAACCTGATCCCGAAACCGCTCAGCGAGATGGTGCAGCTCGCCCTGAAGGGCGATTACACCGCCGCGTTGAAGATCCACACGCGCTACTACCCGCTGTTCGCCGCCTTCCTGAAACTGGCGACCAATCCCATCCCGATCAAAACCGCGATGGCGCTGGCCGGCCACTGCACTGATGAACTCCGCCTGCCGCTTGTGGGCATGGAAAGGGCCAAGGTCGATGAACTGACCGCGACGCTGAAGAAGCTGGGGATCATCAATTAGTCCCAGCCATGAACCCAGCACGTCCGCAGGTATTTTTCATGCGATGGCGCTGTTTGCTGATGCTCTTATTTTTGGGGTCGTTTCCGGGACATCGATGACACGAGGATTTCTATCTGTTTGCCGGGCATGAGGACTGGTTCTTTGAGAAGAACTGAAAAACTCACGAGGCAGCACTGCCGGATTCGCTCCTCCCCCTCGTCATCACCGTCACAACGAGGATGAAGAAGCACATGACGACGGAGAACAGCGGAAACTGCAGGGCGGCGGGAAGGCTGTAAACAAGGACGAGGGCGGGAATCCAGATGAGCCAGTTGGTGATGAGCACGGTGGGACAGGTGCGCGTCCAGAATTCTCGGTTCAAGGTCGGGCGCGTGCGAGTCCACGAGCCGCCCATCTCCACCCAGCGGAGGGCGACGACGTAAGTCGGCACGAACCAGACCGGGCTCATGATGAGCTGGTCCATGAGGACTTTTTTCACCAGCGTGGCGGCGTCATGACCGTGACCGAAGAGCCAGCCCTGAAAGTGGTAGAACAAGTCGATCTCCATGCCGCGATAGCCCCAGAACAGCATGAGCAGCAGGAGGCGTTTCCAGCGTCCCTCCTTTGGCAGGGTGCCCATCGCCATCTGAATGCCGGTGGGCATGATGGCTGCGGCGAACATGGTGGAGACGCATGAAAAGGCGAAGGACCAGTGTGTCTTGAACGCGCCCACTGACTCCCAGAAGCCCGCCAGCGCCGGCACCTGGTAGTAGCTGACCACCAAGGCCACGGCGAACAGGTTCAGCACGAGGCATGGCGTCCTGTTCTTCCGAAACACCGCTCCAATGGTGGCAAGAATGCCGGGAGCGGGAGTTTCAGGAGTGGTCATGGCGGGTGCGGGAAGTCACCCGCTTACTGATCGGCACCGAAGAATTTCTTCCGCAGTTCGGTGCCAACGCCTCGCTCGGTGAGATCCAGAAGGCCCTGATTGAGACGTTCGCGCAGGGCGCTGTCCTGCTGGAGGGCGAAGGCGTAGTTCTGGCGCTCGAACACCGGCCCCACCATCTGCAGCTTTTCATCATTCAGCTTGGCGGCCTCGTACTGCAGCACGGGCGCGTCATAGACAACCGCCTGCACATCGCCGCTCTTGAGCGCCACGACGCAATCACCCGGTGTGGCGAGGGGCACCACCTTGGCGCCTCTGGCCGTGAGCCACGTTTCCGCCGTACTGCCTTTGACAGTGGCCACCTTTCGCCCCGGAAGATCGCCAGGGCCGTTGATGTCGCCCTTGAGCGAGTTGATGGTAAGCGTCGTGGTGAATGAAGCGGTGAGGAGCGAGACGAGCACGATGCTCAGCAGCATCCAGACAATGGCGATGATGCGCCCGCCGACACCGACGGGCCCTTTGTTGTCAGCGCCGCCGACGAGCAGCGTGCTGATGGTCCACCAAAAGGACTCCCACATGCCCGCCTTATAGTCCTTCGGCCACATGTCCTCGTTGATCTTGTGCTCATAGCGCCAGACCAGGTGCGAGATGCCGAACATCGTGATCATGAGCAGCGCGAAGGCGCCGATCAGCTCGAGATTGAAGAGATTGGAGATGAGGGAGATGATGTTGTCGGCAAAACTCCCGCTGGAGCCCGCCACGAGCACCTGCAGCCCGGATTCATAGAACGGCTGCGTGAAATCAATGACCACCTCGCGCTTGGCCGTGACGCTGATGGCTCCAACGCCGACATCCGCCGTTTTGTTTTTCAAGGCATCGATGATCTCCTGCGCGGTGCCGACAACCTGTACGTCGTACTCCAATTTCGTTTCACGGGCCAGCTGGTCCCAAAGCTCCGCCGCATATCCGACGCGGCGACCGTCCTTCTCAAAAGAGAACGGCTCGAGGTTACGGGTGACGACACGGACCCTGCCAGTCGCATCCTGCGCAGCAGCCTGCGGGACAAAACTGATCAAGGAAACAGCAGAAACAAGCAGGAGGAGTGTGCGCATGGGAGAGGGTGCGGCGATACTGTCGCGCGCCGATGATCCGTCAACGTAATCCCTCGACTTTGGCAGCTTGCGACGCCGCATCGCCTGCCCATTCATGCTGCATGACCGCTGAATTGTTCCGTCAAATCTCCGCCCAAGGGGCTGCCGCAAACCTTACCTCCCGCGCCAAGTTCCGGCTCACGGGCGCAGACCGGTCGCGCTACCTGAACGGCCAGGTCACGAATGATGTGCGCCGGGTGAGAACGGATGAAACGCTCTACGCCTGCGTGACGGATGCGAAGGGACGCATCGCCGGTGATTTATTCGTGCATGCGACGGCCGAAGCGCTGCTGCTGGATGCGGAACCGGACCTGCGGGAGACGCTGGGCATGCGACTGGAGCGATACATCGTGGCGGACGATGTGGAGCTAACCGACGTGACGGAGGAATGGCAGCTCTGGCATGTCTGGGGAAGTACGACAGACACTCCTGTCTGTCGGGAGCGCGGCACCGACGGACAGGAGTGTCCGTCGTACTCACTCCGCTCGACACGTTTCGGCGTAGAGGGATGCGATGTGTGGCTGCCTGTCGGTGAAACCTTCGAGCCTCCCTGCCCTGTCTTGACGGAAGAAGAGCTCAAAACCTGGCGCGTCCTGCAAAAAGTGCCGCGCTGGCCGAATGAACTGAATGCGGAAACGTTTCCACCTGAAGCCGGGATCACGGAACGTGCGATGGACTTTGCCAAAGGCTGCTACATCGGCCAGGAGGTGCTCTCGCGCATCAAGACGACCGGCAAGATGCCGCGTGAACTTTTCGCCTGGGAATCGGAGACCGCACTGGCAGCCGGCACGGAAGTTTTTAATGTGGAAGGCAAGGCGGTCGGAACGGTGACCAGCGTCACGAAACACCCGGAGACCGGCGCCTGCATCGGTCTGGCGTTCGTGAGGCAGGGAACGCCCCGCGATGCGCTGACCGCGTCAGGTTCCCGCTTGCAGCAGCGCTGAGATCAATGCGCAGGCCGCAGGTCAAAGCATGCCAGCTTGTCCTTCTGCCGGACGATGAGACGCCCGTTTGCGATCGCGGGTGAGGAACAGCCCATGGCCTCCGTCTTGGCACGGCCCAGCACCTCGTAGGCGGCATTGGAGGCCTTCATCATGCGCACATGCGTGCCGTTGTTCTCATACACGAGCAGCTTGCCGTCCACGAGCAGCGGAGAGGTGATGGTGCTGTTGATCTGATTCTCCTCCCATTTGATCTTGCCTGTTTCAAGGTCAACGCACTGGTGTTTCTCGCCGCAACAAAGATAGACATTGCCCTCATGAATGATCGGGCTGCCGGTGTAGCGGCGCGTCACCCAGAAGTGTGACCAGGCGGCTTTCGGCGTGCCGTCCGCCTGCATCTTGTAAGCACGCAGACCAACCCCTTCCGTGCCGCTGTAGAGCACCAGCCAGTCGCCACCGGCCACGGGCGTGCTCTGGCTGCCGCCTTCGGCCTTCCATTTCATCTCACCGTTCTCGGGATTGACACCATACAGTGCGTTGTTGCCGTTGATGACGAGGACAGGCTTGCCACTCGTGGGCGCCCACCAAGTCGGGCTGGCGACGTTGCCCTTGGCTTCCTTTTGCTCCCAAAGCAGTTTGCCGTCCGCTTTGGAGAACGCGCAGGTCACGCCAGCCGCCATGTAAACGCGATCACCTACCACAAGCGGTGACGCAGCAGGACCTTTGATGGAAAGCGGCGCGGTCCAGACGTGCCTGCCATCGTCTTCAGTCACACAGACGAGTTCCGTGCTGCAGGCGGCATACACCTTGCCATCCACCACGGCGCAGGTGCTGGAAGACTGCCGGCCGCTTGGCTTGCCGGGTTTTGTGTACTTCCAGATCTGCTTCCCGGTGTTGAGATCGAGGCAGAGAATCACGTCCTGCGCGACCTTCACGGTGTTCGGCACCACGGCGATCATCTTCTCCTTCACCTCCGGCGGGAAGCCCTCGTCGTCGAGCCACTTGGCGTAGGCTTCGGCACTCGGAAACGGCTTGCCCTGCCGACCGGACATTTTGTCGAGCCACACAAGATCAATCGCACTCTTGCCAGCCTTGAAGCGCGAAGTCACCCAGGAACCGATGTTGATCTCCTCCTTTTCGGTGAGGTTGTCCTTCCGCCACTGCGTGACCCATTCGTCAAACTTTTCGCCGCGCAGCTTCGGCAGATTCAGGCGCGTCTCTTCGAGCTTCTTCGCCAGCTCCGGCGAGGTGCCTCGATAGTTGAGCTGCTGCATGACCTCCGTGTCGATCTCACGCGTTTCGGAGGGCACCCGCTCATGCCAGACCACGCTGAGATACACGCGCTCGCCGCTGACCACCGGACTGCCATGGCCGCCGTATTCATTGCTGGGGATGAATTCACTTTCCCAGAGCTTCTTGAGGCCCTCATCGGGAAATGCTTCCGCGATCGGCGTGGTGTCCTGCGAAACACCGTTGCGATCAGGCCCGCGCCACTGATTCCAGTCACCGGCGAACAGGGTGGAAGCCAGCAGCAGACTTGGGACAGCGAGAAAAATGCATTTCATGGGAGAATCGTGTTAACGCAGCATGCGTCCACCAATTTTCATCCATCATGCCGCTGGAGTCATTGCTGTGAAAATGGTTCGTGGGGAGGGGATCGAATCCGTTGATTAACTCCAGTGAGCTCAGCTTGGCCGCGCTCACTAGTGATGATTTCCGGTGGCGTTCCGATGAGTAGGCTTTCAGAATGACGCAGGGGCAATGACTAGCTGGAGAGAAGCTTATGCTATGGGCTCCTCCCGAACTGACGCTTTGTTAATGATTTCCAGCGGCAGGTCGAATTCGATGAATTTTCATGTTAGCAAGTCATTTGCGAGGTGAGCGGGACTGGTATTTGGCTCGGTCACTCTTGATCTCGCGTTCAACCATATTGGCAAGCCTATCCAGATCGAGTTGCCAGACATGGCGGTTCGAGTCGGACAAAACGCGTCCATCTTCAGCGAGCATTTGCTCACGATGATATTTCAAGTTTTCTATTAAATCCCAGGCGGAGTCCAAAGTGACCGGCCATGCCAGCGACTTCCAATAGGGTGTTATTGCCATGCGGCGCTGCATGTTTTGAGCGAAATTCAGATCGGGCACCCAGCAATCTTCGGCACATGTGGCGAGGTAATGAGGATCGGATTGGGCAAGTTGAAGATGAACATGGCCAGCCGGAGTGAGGGCTATCAAGTCATCAGCAGTCAGGGTATCAGTTCGCAAGTGTTCGGTAAGAACACAACCTGCCCGGGCCAGATAATGGCATTCCTCAAGCACGGATTCAAGGTTCGATCCATGTGCAACGAGATCAGTGGCGAGCGTTGCCAGACGATGAAGACCTCTCACTCCTGAAGGTCCGCGTTCAGCGCGATGATGACGCAACCAAGATAAAATATTGTAGCGGCGGAAGGGGTCGGGAACTTCCTCTGTGGGATCACATTGGAAGACGTTCTTCACAAAGCTCTGGTCCCCATCATAGAACCTTCGGTTTGTTCGGAGCAGCACACGAGCGATGATGGCTTTGTTGAGGAATTGATGCTCTCCTGTGGCCTGCGATTGAAATATATCAGCTTCGGAGATGTAGCCACTGCGGCAAAATTCGAGAAAAATTTCAAACGCCCGCCGAATGTCCCGGCCAGCGAGTCCGACAATGATGCTTCTTCCATAGCGCTCATACTCGAAGAGCGATCCCATCATCATACGCAAATAGCGCTCCAACTTGGTGTAAGAGAGCATGACAGTGCCTCCCGGCATTTGATAACTGAATTGGCCGGTTCCACTCTCGGTCTTAGCGGCCGCAAGCACGAGGGCAAGGCGTTTCGTGAGGACTTCCTGAAATGGAGGCGGCTCAATGCGGAAAATGAGATCCTTCAGCGCTGTGTCGAGTGGTGGTTCGTGGCGATGGTTCTCGAAAGTCTCCAGCCGGAGTGGCAGGATTACCAAACAACGCACTTCCTGCTGCATCCACTTGGCGACCTGGAACATGAGCAACTGTTCGTCCCGGTTGCGCTTATCACAGTTATCCAAACCCACCACGAGCAGGCTCCCTCGCCCCGTGCATAGATACCGTTCCATGGCCTTTAAAGTGCCGATCTGATCCTGGCGAAGACGGGTAATAAGATCCGCGAATCTGGTTTTGTATTCCATCGACTCGCGTGGAAATAATGCTCCGTCAAAAGCATCAAATTCGATGACTTCATTACGGTATAATTTGCGAAGTCCTTCGGGCGTCTTCAGGTCAACGTTCGGAAATGTGTCCCGCAGACCCGTGATCAAAGACTCACGACACCAAGTGTAAATTTCGCCGGGCGACACTGGTGCTTCGTTGAGGTCCAGACGAACCCAAGTTGTAGCCCTCACAAGCTCAGGAGCGAGAGCCACGTTTTGGAGATAATCCACAAAAGTGGATTTGCCTGAACCTACTGCTCCAACGAGCAAGAGGATTTTGTTTCGGAGTTCTCCGGGCTGAGTGAGGCGTGATGTGATCTCCGTGGGAGCAGAGGTATCTTCAATCAACTGAGCTTCAGCGGCTGACGGCGGTGATGATGTGCGGATCAAACCGTCAATCTCATCGACATACCGAGTCCGACGCAACGAAGCGACATATGCATCCTCTACTATACGTTTGCGATCCTCCCAGGTGCTAGGATTGAAGAGACGATGGAATCGGGACGTGAGCAATCTTCCAAACTGGTTGTATGGAATCTGTTCGTCACGAACCGACGTTCCGCCGACGAGATTAAGCGCACGCTCGAATCGCTTTGGTTTGAATTTTGCCTGCATCGCGGCGGCTGCCTTTTTCAGTTCGGCCCCCATGATTACCTCCAGTGCAGCCGTGAATGCTTGCGACCCTGCATGTACTTCGTCCAAGGTGAACGAGTGCAGAAGATTATCGCTATCGCTCATGCGGAGTTCCGTTCGCAGGCCATTGCTGACTAAACAGTAACGGCATGGATTGAGCCCCGCTGGGAAGCTGCTGTTGATCTCACTCGCATACAGGCGTGCTTCACGCGCCGCCTCGGCTAGAGCCTGTTATTAACTTTTGGGGAAGAGAGAAGACAGCATGAGGGTGGCAA
>DAORHS010000051.1:0-12331 GCA_035438165.1 Prosthecobacter sp. | reverse complement strand
GGGATGTGATCTCCCGAAAAGCCGCCGGGCTTTTCGGAAAGCTGAAATCGAGAAAGCAGAAAGCAGAAATACAAAATGCTGGAGGCAGTGATCCATTTCAACTTTCCCAATTTCCCATTTCTGCTTTTCCCGCCGCTCCTGCGGCAGACGAAGACTTCTGGGCCTTGAAAGACGTCTCCTTCGAGGTGAACCAGGGAGATGTCGTCGGCATCATCGGGCGCAATGGCGCGGGTAAATCGACGCTGCTCAAAATTCTCTCGCGCATCACCGAGCCGACGAAGGGGCGCATCACGTTGAGCGGGCGTGTGGCCTCGCTGCTCGAAGTGGGCACTGGGTTTCATCCTGAGCTGACGGGACGCGAGAACATCTACCTCAACGGCGCCATCCTTGGCATGACGAAGGTGGAGATTCGCTCGAAGTTTGATGAGATCGTCGCTTTTGCCGAAGTGGAGAAGTTTCTCGACACACCGGTGAAGCGCTACAGCAGCGGCATGTATGTGCGGCTTGCGTTTGCGGTCGCCGCGCATTTGGAAACGGAGATTCTCGTCATCGACGAAGTGCTGGCAGTCGGCGATGCCGCGTTTCAAAAGAAGTGCATGGGCAAGATGCAGGATGTGGCCCGAGGTGAGGGGAGGACGATTCTGTTTGTCAGTCACAACATCGGTGCGGTCGCCTCCCTCTGCACCCGTGGCCTTCTTTTGAAGTCAGGCTTGCTCAAGATGATCGGTGACACCCAGGCGGCAATTCATGAATACCTCGCCGATGGGATGGAGCAGGGCTACGAGGTCCGCTTTGCAGACAATCATCCGGGTTCCGGTGACGATGTGGTGCGGGTGCGTGGTGCGCGCGTTCGTTCGCTCGAAGGCATGTTACAAGGCAGCATCAGCGTGGGAGAGAGCGCCTGGGTCGAGGTGGATTACGACTTGCTCAAGCCCGAGCCCTCACCCCGCATCAACCTGCACTTCTGCACAGATGACGGAGCCTACGCCTTCGCTTCGATCGAGAACACACAGGGCAGACGAGGCCCCGGCAGTTATTGCGCGCGGATGCGCCTGCCGGAGAATTTCTTGAACGGCAAGACTTACATCGTCACCATTTACGTCACCTCCTTTGAACCCACGCATGTGCATGCCCTATTGAAGGACGTGCTCATCCTGAATGTGATTGACGATCTGGGTTCCATCACGCGCCAGACTTACAACGGCATCTTCCCTGGTGCGGTGCGGCCTCTGCTGGACTGGGAGGTCCGCTCTCGCGAAGCCGCTCCAGCCGTGTCCTGATTTACCTCTGATCCCATGCGCTTAAAATCCCTTCTTCGTTTCAAGCTGGACCAGTTCTTGTCGCGGTTCGGTTACCTGCGATGCTTGAACGACTGGAATTCTCCCTTCGACATTCCGGAGGAGGACAAGCAGGCCGCTTTCGCGGTGCAGGAGTTCACCATGACGAGTCTGGAGCGCCGGTATCATCTGCTTCAGTCGGTCCGTCATATCGTGAAGCACCGGATCCCGGGATCCATCGTGGAATGCGGCGTCTGGCGTGGTGGCAGCATGATGCTGGTCGCCAAGACGCTGATGGAGTGCGGAGACACCTCACGCGACCTGTATCTTTACGACACCTTCGAAGGCATGTCTGCGCCCACCGAGGCCGACCGCGACTTCGCGGCCAAATCAGCCGCTTCAAGGCTGCAGATGGACGCCGGGATGAAGGCAGAAAGTGGTGTGTGGGCCATCTCCGGCCTCGACGAGGTCAAACGCAACATGGCAAGCACCGGCTATCCCGCCGAGCGGATTCACTACGTTCAAGGCAAGGTCGAAGATACCATTCCAGCCACTGTGCCGGATCAGATCGCACTCCTGAGGCTCGATACGGACTGGTACGAAAGCACCGCGCATGAGCTGACTCATTTGTACCCCCGGTTGGTCGGTAGTGGAGTGCTGATTATCGACGACTACGGCTACTGGCAGGGGGCTAGAAAAGCTGTGGACGAATTCCTTGCCCAGTCGCCGGATAAACTGCTCCTCCATCGCATTGACAACAATGGTCGTGGCATGGTCAAGCCTTAGACATAGACCCACTGCCACTTATAGCGCCGCTTTCAAAACGATGGTCATGATCACCCAAATCATCAACTACCTCTACCGCAACTGGCCTGCCAAGACACAGGTGCGCCGCTACCACGGTCAAAGCGTGTACCTGCCGCGCGCCGGGTATTCAGACCTGACCTTGCGGCGGGACGGCGTCTATGAGGAGGGAAACAGCCAGATCGTCTGTCGCTTGGCCCGACCCGGCTCCTGGGTGATCGATATTGGCACCAACCTTGTTCTCATGTCGATCCCGGTGCTCGCGAGCAGCCCGGACGTTCGTGTATTGTCCTTCGAGCCGTCGCAGAACGCCTTGAAGATGCTGCGCCAGACGATGGCGGAGAGCGCCTTCAAGGAGCGCTGGCAGCTCATTCCCAAGTGCCTTGGTGCCGAACCCGGTACCGTCACCTTCAGTCTTTCGGACGGTGTGAACATCGAATACGACGGTCTGAGGCACACCGGGCGTGTGGAGGCCGGAGGAACCTGCGAGGTGCCCATGACCACGATTGACATCGAGTGGAAAAACCTCGGTTCACCTCCCGTTTCGGTCATCAAGTGCGACGTCGAAGGCGGGGAGATCGGCGTGCTTCTGGGTGCGAAGGAATGCCTGGCCGCAACACGGGCTCATGTCCTCATGGAGTGGAACGAGTCGAACTTTCAAGCCTACGGCGTCACGACTGCTGAACTCCTGACACTCGTCGATGCCCTGGAGTGCGACATCTACTCGGCTCCCCACATGATCCCGGTGAAGGGCCTTCATGAGATGCAGGTGCAGATGATCGTGTCCGAGAACTTCTTGCTGGTGCCTAGGGGAGGAAAATAGCGTCCTCCTCTGCCGCGCGTCAGGGATGGGCATCGCCGAAGAACATTAGCTTTGTCAGGGATTGGCAGAACGGGGAGCAACTGAAGGATTTTCAATTGTCTTTGGAGAATCAAGAGAACAAAGGGATGCCCTACTTGGTGCCGCTTGATGGGATTCGGGCAGTGGCGATCTTGGCCGTGCTTGTTTTTCACGTGTCTCCGGATGCTCTTCCCGGTGGATTCGCCGGAGTTGACGTCTTTTTCGTGCTTTCGGGGTTCCTCATCACTTCGATTATTTTGACCGCAGTCCAGGGTGGTTCGTTTTCGGTCCGTGAGTTCTATCTTCGTCGTATTCAGCGCTTGCTGCCCAACTTGATTGCAATGGTTCTGGGGGTTTACATCCTTTGGGCGTTCTTGATGCCCGCGAGTGCGGTCCGCCAAGCGGCTCAACACGGTCTTTGGGCGCTCTTCAGCCTGTCGAACATTTATATCTGGAGGAATCTGGGTGGATACTGGGGCGAGAGTGCCGAATCGGCTCCTTTAACTCACACTTGGTCGCTTGGGATCGAGGAACAGTTTTATCTGTCCTTCCCTGTTGGTCTTTTGCTGCTGGCCAAATTTCAACCGAAGCAGGTGAGGAACTGGCTCATGATAGCGGCTGTGCTCAGTTTCGGGATCTGCTTGCACGGCTCCTATGCTCACCCAGTTGCTGCGTTTTATCTTTTGCCGTCAAGACTTTGGGAGTTGCTGATGGGAGCATCGCTCGCTGCACACCTGATCCGTCGTGGCGGGAGCGGCAATTTGGTTCGAGGTGGGGTAGCGCCCCACGCGTGCTCGGTTATGGGGTGGACCGGCTTGATGTTGGTCATGGCGTCCTTTACGTTAATTAGCGCGCGTGACGTGTTTCCGGGATGGGTGGCACTGCTTCCCACAGTTGGAACAGTTCTGATGGTGTGGTCAGTCGTGGGCGCGCGAACGCATCTCTCCAACTGCCTGAGTTCTGGATTCATGACTGGAACGGGAAAACTTTCGTATTCCCTCTACCTTTGGCACTGGCCCTTGATTACGTTCGGGAAGATCCAAGCGGGATATCATGGAATTAACGAACTGTTCGGAGCACTGGCAGGTGGTCTGGCGGGTATCGTCGCCGCGTATGCCGTTTACGTTTTCATTGAACGCCCTTTACGGGTTCGTGGCCCTGGGCGGTCGAAGCGCTTAAGTGGCGTCTCAGGAGGTTTAGCCTTTGCCATAGTCGTATCAGTCGGACTGGCTTCTCAGAGGCTGGAGGCGGACAAAAATCGTCAATTTGATACACCAACTTTCAGCGTCGGATTGTACGACGCTGGTCGAAATGCGGGGATCGAGCAAGCAGCTTCAAGCACTGCCTATTACGATGTAAAGTTTCCTAAAGTCCCCTCTCGCGCATTGGACTCGTGGAAAGAGGGTGGAATTGTTCGACTCTATGGGGGCGGGCGACCGAAGGTGGTCGTTTTCGGCAGTTCACATGGGTTGATGTATTCGCGCGTTATTGACGACATTTGTCGCAAGTCGGGTGTGTCCGTCGCCTTCCTCGCAGTAGGATATTCAACGTCAGCGTTCTTCGATGTCTCGGTGAATCCAAATTTTCCCAGCGAGCTGGAGGCCCGCGAGTTTGATGAGGCGCGAAAGAAATGGATTCGCTGTTGGCAACCGGACGTGTTGTTTTTGATCGATCGCTGGGATCTTCGGATGGAGTCTTCCAGCAGGTTTAGCGCGAAACTTGAGACGTTCTTAAGTGACGTTACTCCTCATGTTAAACAGGTTGTCTTTGTCGCTCAGGTCCCTGTCATCAACTTGGAGATAAATACAAACCTTCGAGAGTATGTTACGTATCGGTCGATTAAAGGAGCCGAACTGCCTCGCCTGGAGGTCGATGCAAATCATGAATTGCGAAGGGCGGCCGTTGAATTGGCACGGGAGATGGCGCTGAGCTTTCCATCGTTGTACATTATGAGGGTTGACAATCTCTTTGATCGTCAGGATGGGACGGTGCGATATGCCGACGGAAGACGTTTCTTTTACGCGAATGTTGATCACCTGACCGATGCTGGTGCTGAGGAGACGCGTGGGTTGTTTGCAGACGCAATATCTGGAGCCTTAATCTCGGTGCGAGCGTCCGAATAAGGGGCTGGCTTGGAATCAATTCGTGATGCCATATTGGCTACGCTGTAAGCCACCTCAAACTCAAATTCATGGAGTCCTCCCCTCGTCGGCGTGTCACCCTCTTGAATTATGCGGACGACCGATTCGGGCACAAGGGGGCCATCTTCAAGCGCGCCCAGCAGGCGATGTCGGCCTCGGCACCCGCGCACGGGATCGACTCCATCGTCTCGTGGAACTGGGAGATGCTGGCGGACACGGACTTCTACCGCGAGCACCGCGCCTACCTTGACCGGCCCTACCATCTCAACGGTTTCGTCTTCAAGCCCTACATCACCCTGCGCACCCTGAAGAACCTCCATGAGGGCGACATTCTCATCTACTACGACTCGGGGGAAGGCAGCCACGTGTTTGACACCTCGGTGCAGCCGCTGGTCGAGATGTGCGTGACCAATGGAGGAACGCTGATCCATCAGTGGGGGGAGATGAACGCAAAATGGTGCAAGCGTGACTGCTTTTACTACATGGGTCTGGACGAACCCCAATACCATGAGGCCACCCACTTGCAGGCCACCTGGTTCGTGCTGGAGAAGAACGCCTTCACCGTTCGGTTTGTGGAGGAGTACCTGCGCTACACGCTCGACGAGCGCGTGGCGTCCTACGAAAACAAGCGTCTCTGCGGTCTGCCCGATCTGCCTGGCTTCGTGGAGAATCGCGGGGATCAATCGGTCCTCTCGCTGTTGGCGCACAAACACCGGCTGCGCACTTTTGCAGGGGCCGGGGGCAATGCCAACCGGGTTATCGGAAATTTCATCCGCTGGTACACCCTGCGGGGCCGGTGCCAGATCCTCACCCGGCGCTCTCTGGAATGGGTGAAGCGCAAATGGCAGGGCTTGATCACGAGGCCCAAAATCCTGCGATGCATCGTGGGTGCCGCTGTTTGATCCATGGAATGACATCATCGGTGACCAAGCCAGTGACATCTGCTGAAAGCGCTGACCGCCTGCCGGCTGTTCTAGTGGTGGGACAGGATCTTCCGCATGTCGCGCAGGCGGGTTCCATCCTGCTTTACCGCCTTTTCCAAGGCTGGCCGCAGGAGTCCGTGGTGGCGCTTGGCCCCCCGCGTCCCCAAGGGGTGGATTCACTGGACTGCCTGTTTGTTGCCTACGAGCCGCCGTTTGAACGGTTGGAACGGTCGCGTTTGTTCAAATGGACGAGGCTGGTGCATTCACTCGGTTTAATGCCCGTTGGTCAGATCAGCCAGTGCCTGCCGGATGGGTTCAAACCGCAGGCGGTGGTTCACGTTCTTTACAGCATGGGACACGCGGACGCGGTGTATCAATACTCGCGCAAGAGTGGCGTGCCGCTCATCCTCATCGTGCATGACGATCCGGAACAGTTCAACGTGGGTTTCGGCTGGGCGCGCAGGCTGGCGCGGCGTCGCTTCGGCAAGATCTACGCGCATGCCGCCCGCCGCCTCTGCATTTCGCCGGAGATGGAGCAACTCCTGCATTCACGTTACGGCGTGCGCGGGGAGGTGATGTATCCGAATCGCAGCGAGCACACCGTGCCGCGTCCGCTGGAGGATGCCGCGCGGCTGAAACAGCCGGGTACGCTGACGCTCGGCTATGCCGGCGGGCTCAATTATGGCTACGGCCAGCGGCTCAAGGAGATGGTTCCCATCCTGCGTGAGGCGGGAGTGCGGCTGAACATCTATGGTGGGGCTTTGCCAGAGCCGGTTGGAACGGATGTCGTGGTTAATATGGGCCGGATCAGCCCGCCCGAGTTGTTGTGGGAGCGCGTGAAGGCGGAGTGTGACGCTCTGCTGCTTCCTTACGGTTTCCCCAATCTTGGGCATGAGGAACTCTATCGCAGCCATTTCCCCAGCAAGCTGCCGGAATACCTGGCCCTGGGCATGCCGGTGATCATTTCAGGGCCGGAATATGCGACGGGAGTCAAATGGGGATTGCAGCATCCGGATGCCTGCGTGGCCATCACAGCCCAGGACGGAGATGTCTGGCAGAAAACTTTGGCCCGCCTGCGTGATGACGCGGAATGGCGCAAGAGTCTGTCTGCCAGCGCTGTCATTCAGGGGCATCGTGACTTTGATCCCCTCGCCATACGCGCCCGTTTTCAAGACATCGTTCGCTCGGCGGTGTCGGCTGAAAGCGGAGACCCCGGAGTGACCTTTGGTTAGTCAGGCAATGCTGGTATCTGTACTCATCCCTTGTCATAACGCCGAACGCTGGATCGCCCAGTGCATCGAGAGCGCGCTGGCGCAGACATGGAAAGACAAGGAGGTCATCGTGGTGGACGACGGTTCCACCGACGGCAGTCTGCAGATCATCCGTTCGTTTGGGGATCGCATTCGTTATGAAACTGGCCCCAATCGGGGCGGCAATGTGGCGCGCAACCGCCTGCTGCAGCTCGCACGCGGCGAGTGGCTGCAGTATCTGGATGCCGACGACTACCTGCTGCCGGACAAGATTGAAAAGCAGATGCTTTTCCTTGCCGACCGTCCGGAGGTGGATGTGGCCTTCAGTCGCTACATTCAGGAGACGCACCGCGATGGGCAGGTGCGACAGGCCGTGGGCATGATGCCGGAGCCGCGGGACGATCCTTGGGTTCTGCTGCTGCGCTGGGACCTCTCCCAGACGGGCGCGCTGCTCTGGCGCAGGCAGGCCGTGGTGGATGCCGGAGGCTGGAAGGAGGACCAGCCCTGCTGCCAGGAGCATGAACTTTATTTGCGCATGCTGGAGGCAGGGAAACGTTTCGAATACTGTGAGGACGTCGGCGCGGTTTACCGCCAGTGGGAGTCCGGCTCAGTCTGCACGCGCAACCCAGCGGAGAGCCACCATCGACGGCTGGAGATTGTCCAGCGGGCCAAGAATTACTTGAAGGCGGAGGGCTGCCTTACTCCTGACCGGCTTTGGGCCGCCAACCAAGGGCGGCTGGAAGTTGCCCGTCTTGTGTGGCGGTATGATCCGGGCCGGGCCGCAGACATCGCCCGTGTCATTCATCGGTCACAACCCACCTTCCTGCCCGGGGGACCGGGGCGACGCATTCGTTACGGGCTGGGCTATCGGCTGGGATACCGGTTGCTGGGATTCGAAGGCGTGGAAAAACTGGCGACCTGGGCCAGGCAGGTTCTGAACCGAAAGGCGTTTTTCTTTTGAGCAGTCCAGCAGCCAGCCGGTTGGAGGTCGTGGATTGTTTGCGTGGCATCGCCGTGCTGTCGGTCTGTTTCAGTCATTTTATGACCGCCAACAACGGTATTTCACATGAGTCGGTGTGGTGGAAGATGGGGACACACGGCTGGCTTGGAGTGGAGATCTTTTTTGTGATCTCCGGTTTCATTATACCCTATGCCTTGCATCGCTCCGGCTTCCGTTGGAGTGATTACCCGCGTTTTCTTTTCAAACGTGTGGTGCGGCTCGATCCTCCGTATCTTGCCGCCATTGCGGTCGCTATTGTGATGGGCATGCTGGCCACAGGGGCTCCGGATTATCGCGGAGCACCGTTTCATTGTTCGGTGCCTCAGGTGTTATTGCACTTCGCCTTTCTGAACACCTTCTTTGGTTATGAATGGGTGAATGGTGCCTTCTGGAGTCTGGCGATCGAGTTCCAGTATTATCTGGCGGTCGGCTTGTTGTTCCCATGGGTGGCGCACCGATCCTCCTGGGTGCGCATCGGGCTGTTTACCGTACTGGCCTGTCTCGCGCTGGCTCTCCCCGAGTCACGTTTTGTCTTTCACTGGCTCTTTCTTTTCATTCTTGGCATGCTGGTCTTCCAATGGCATGCGGGACTTTGGACACCGCGGACTCTGGCGTTGGGGTTGGTTCTGGGAACGGTGGGGGTGGCATTCACTCACGACTGGATGATTGCTGCCGTGTGCCTTGCCACGGCACTGGTGATCGCGTTTGCACGCATGAGCAGTCGCATCCTGTTGTTTTTCGGCTCCATCTCCTATTCGCTCTATCTTTTGCATGGGCCGGTCGGGCTGAAGGTCGTGAATGTCATCGGCCGGCATGTTTCCGGCACGATAGGAGGTTTGGGTGCAATTTTGCTCGGCTTTCTGGTGTCCACTCTCTGCTCCCTTGCTTTGTTCTGGCTGGTCGAGCGTCCAGCGCGGCGGTGGTCGTCCCTCATTCAATATCGAAGAGATGAAACCTGATGCGATGCCTGAAATGGCTGCCAGTGCCGTGATTCCGACCTGCCAACGTTCCCGGGTGCTGGCCCGCACCTTGGAATCATTGCTCCAGCAGGGCATTCTACCTGCCGAACTCATTGTGGTGGATGCGTCTTCGGACAAGGAAACGCATCAGGTGGTGGAGGACTTTGCGCTAAGGACCTCCGGCATGACGAGTGTGTGCTGGATGAAGGCGGAGACTCCGGGGGCGGCGGCACAGCGGAATCAAGGCGTGGCGCTCGCCACGCAGCCGGTGATCTGGTTTTTCGATGACGACATTTTGTTTGAGAAGGACTGTGTGTCGCGTCTGTGGGCCGCCCTGCATTCCTCTCCAGACATCGGTGGTGCGAATGCCATGATCACCAACCAGCGCTATCAGACACCGGGACGGGTCTCGCGTTTCCTGTTCCGACTGATGGCCGGAGAGGATTGTGCCAGCTACGCGGGGCGTATTCTCGGACCGGCGGTGAACCTGCTGCCGGAGGACCGTGAGGATTTGCCGGAGGTTGTGCCGGTGGAATGGTTGAACACCACCTGCACGATGTATCGGTGTGAGGCGTTGCCGCAGCCTCCGTTCCCCACCCATTTCACCGGATACTCACTCATGGAGGATGTGACGCTGTCCCTGCTGGTCGGACGCAAAGCGCGGCTGGTGAATGCCCGCACCGCGCGCATTTTTCATGACAGCCAGCCCGGCGTTCACAAGAAAAGCGTGTTTGATCTCAGCCGCATGCAACTGGTGAACCGCTACTATGTGATGACGAAGATCCTGGCGCGGACGAGCCCTAAGGACCACCTGAAGCTGCTGCTTTGGGAACTCTTCGGCCTCGTGAGTTCAGGCGCGTCATGGCAAGGACTGCTTGAGGTTCCGCAGTCTCTCTTTGGCCGACTCGCGGCCATTCCCGCCATGATTCAAATGAGAAACAAAACAGCATGAACTGGCTCGCTCCGATTCACCTCATCCACCGTGCCGCCATGGGGCTGGCCTCGCACTGGCGCAATGTTTTCTACCGGGCGCTGGGCGTTCGGTTTCGGGGTTACTGCTGGCTGCGCCGGGTGTCGATCCCCCGGCAGTGGGCGGACATCACCCTCGACGTTGACGTGGCGTTGGATGATGGTGTGGTGCTTCTGGCCAGCGGGGAGGCGCGGCAAGACAAGCTCCGGATCGGCACTGGCACTTACGTGAACCGTTACACCATCTTTGACGCGCATTCACATCTGCACATCGGGCGGGACGTGATGATCGGGCCGCATTGCTATTTCACGGACGCGGACCATGGTATGGAACCGGGTTCTTCCGTGAAATCACAGCCGATGCATCATCGACCGCTGATCGTGGAGGATGAGGTGTGGATCGGCGCGCGCGTGACGGTTCTCCCGGGAGTGCGCATCGGACGTGGCGCGGTGGTCGCCGCCGGTGCGGTGGTGACGCGGGATGTTCCAGCCATGGCGGTGGTGGTGGGAGTGCCCGCAAGGGTGATGAAGTATCGCGACGGGCGCTCTGCACAGGAGGAGATTTCTTCACTCAAATCATGAATCATCCCCGTATCGCGGTGCTTTGCGTCACCCATGGCCGTCCGGACATGGTACGGCAGTGTTTGGAGTCCTGCATGAAGCAGGATTATCCGGACAAGGAGTTCGTTGTGATCATCAATCCCGCCGATCCTGCCGCGGAGCAGGCGGTCAGCGAAGCTGCTCCCGGGGCGCGGATCATCCGCACGCATCGCAACCTGGGTTTCTTCCCGGCACTGAACATCGCCCTGGCGAACACGGAGGCGGACTATGTGATGATTGTCGATGACGACGCGTGGTTTCTTGACGACGACGCGTTGACACGGTTGATGGACGAGTTTCGCCAAGATCCATCACTCGGAGCTGTAACGTGCAATCTGGAAGGTCCCACCGAGACGCCGATTTCAGGGGGAGATGACTACATCAGGGTCTTCACCACGGGGTTTACGCTGATGCCGCGCAAAGTGGTCACGGAATGGGTGGACTATTTTCCGGACATGTTCTTTCGTTCGGCCGGTGAGAGCTTCGTCTGCACGCAGTTGTGGGAGCAGCGGCGGCCGGTGAAGAGGGTGGAGGCGGTGCGGATGTATCATGCACTGGCACTGACGGGCCGTTGCACCCGGGACTGGCATTTTTATGGCCTGCGCAGCCAGATCCTCTGCGCTGTGATGCGGGAGCCGGGCTGGCTGATGATGCCGGTGTTGGTTTCCAAGTTCTGCAAAAGTTTTCTCCAGGCGGCTCGGAAGAATGAGCTGATGATCTGGCTCCATGCGTGGGTGAGCGCGTTCACGCTGGTGCGGGATGCGCTGAAGTTCCGCAAGCCGGTGTCGCTCGCCACGCGTCGTCTGCTCGGTCGCCTCGGGGTGGAGGGAGTGAAAGATTTGCAGTCGTTGCCGGAGTGGCAGGCGCTGGTGGGTGGCCAGGAGACGGACAAGCCGTCCTGATTCGTACATGTGTGGCATTCTAGGATGGATCGGTGAAGGCGCGGCAGAGTCCGTGGCGCGTGAGCGTTCCCGTCACTCGCTGGAGGCCTTGCGTCCGCGCGGACCCGATGGCATGCGGCTGGAGCACGGACCGGACTGGACGCTGGGCCACACGCGGCTGGCCATCCTCGACCTCTCGGAAAACGGTGCGCAGCCGATGCGGGATGAGCAGGGGCGCTGGCTCGTGTTCAACGGGGAGATCTACAACTTTCAGGAGCTGCGAGCCGAGCTTGAGCAGGCGGGATGCACCTTCCGTTCCACGGGCGATGCCGAGGTGCTGCTACAGGCGCTCGGTCATTGGGGCGTCGCAGTGCTGCCGAGGTTGCGCGGCATGTTTGCTTTCGGGTGGCTCGATCCGGAGCGGAGGGAACTCATCCTCGCACGGGACCGTTACGGGGTGAAACCTCTGACGTGGGAGGCGACGCCGGACGGTCTGCGTTTTGCCTCCGATCTGTTTGCCTTGGATGCGCTGGCTGGAGGAACGGCATCACGTAGCATCGATGAGGAGGCGGTCTGGCGCTATCTGCTGCTGGGACATGTGCCGGCGCCGGCCACCATCTGGCAGGGCGTGCGCAAGCTGCTGCCGGGACATTGCCTGAAGATGAACTGGGGCGCAGCAGGCGGAC
>DAORHS010000050.1:0-12384 GCA_035438165.1 Prosthecobacter sp. | reverse complement strand
CAATCGTCAATTACATGACCTGTATCGTCGACTCCGCGCGGGGTAGAGTGGTAGCGGACTTCGGCAATGCCCTCCAAACCACGGTTCCCGGCGGACCCGTAAATCCGATTGGCACCCTCTCGCTGGCCATTGGCACCAACACACCAACGCCGCTGGGCGACCTCACGTACACAGACCCGGATTGGTATGGCAAGCGGGCCGGTATCCAGGAGTTTCCTGCCGGTCCCGCGGAACTCGCCGCTCTCGAAGCGAATCCTCCCGTTCTGCTCCAGTCGCAGGCGGGTGGTTCCCCCAACGTACTGCTGACTGAGAATCCAGGCGGTTGGTATGTGCGGGCCGACTCCTTTGTCTTCCGGCTCAACCCGGGCGAGTCCGCGGCGGTCGAACTGCCGCCCACCGAGCCCCAACCGCTGCTGCTGGTGCGACGCATGACGGTGGAGATGCCGCAGATCACCGTGAAGCGAAACATCGGCGGCTGGGTGCCGCGCAGCATCGCCTTCATCCAGCCATGCGCCGAGTATGACGACTGCCCGCTGCGTTTTGAGATGCTCGTGCGCAGTCCGGCGCATCAGTGGGAGGACGAAGCGGGTGCGCGGCACACGCTGATGCGTAATCTGCGCTCGGAACGCCTTCTGCTGGCCGACCTCTCGGGGCTGGGTTTCAAATCATTTTCCGAGGCGCTGCCCGGAGCCAAGGCCCCCGAGTCCACGCTCGGCTTCATGGCCGTGGCGGGAGATCAGGCGTTGTTCTGGTCCCAGTTTCTCAAAGACCAGGTGCCGAAGCTGCGGGAGACGGGCTGGCGTGTTGAAGTGCCTGACGACATCGGCTTTCAAATCCATGAGGCGGATGAAGATGCGTGGTTCACCGATCTCGCCGCTGATCAGGGCGGCCGCGAGTGGTTCTCGCTCGATCTGGGCGTCGAGATCGAGGGGCGCCGCATCTCGATGGTGCCGTTGCTCGTCGATTGCATCGATCAGGGGCTCAATGCGGCCGTGTTGGAGAAGAATCTCGATCAGCGCTTTCTGCTTTCACTGGGGGGCGACAGCGGCGATGTGCTCTCCGTGCCGGCGCATCGGCTCGTGGTGCTGCTGCGGTTCTTTGATGAACTGCTCGCCACACGTCCTGTGCGCAAGGATGGCAAGCTCCAGCTCGACAAACTGCGCGCCGCGCAGCTTGCCACGCTTGAGGGCATGCCGGTTCGTGCTCCGGCGGAGCTCACCGCTCTGAGCGAACAGCTCGGCAGCTTCCGTGAGATCGGCCTCATCGATCCGCCTGCGTCACTCAAGGCCAGTCTGCGTGACTACCAGCGTGAGGGTGCCTCGTGGATGCAGTTCCTGCGCGAGTTCGGTCTGCACGGCATCCTGGCCGACGACATGGGCCTGGGAAAGACGCTGCAGACGCTCACACACATCCTCATCGAGAAGGAAAGCGGTCGCATGAGGCATCCCTGCCTCATCGTGGCGCCGACCAGCGTGCTGCGAAACTGGATCAACGAGTCGATCAAATTCACGCCCACGCTCAGCCTGCTGCTCATGCATGGTCAGTCGCGCAAGAGCGACTTCAAACACCTCAAGCAATACGATCTTGTCGTCACGAGCTACCCGCTGCTTGTGCGCGATGCCGATGTGATGCAGGCGCAGGAGTGGCACATCGTCGCGCTCGATGAAGCACAGAACATCAAAAACCCAAAAAGCCTCGCCGCGCAGGTTTGCAGCGGCTTGAAGGCCAAACACCGACTCTGCCTCACCGGCACACCGATGGAGAATCATCTCGGCGAGCTGTGGAGCCTCTACAACTTTCTCATGCCCGGCCTGCTCAGCGATGCCGACACCTTTCGCCAGCACTACCGCAATCCCATCGAGCGCGATGCCGATGCGGAGCGCCAGAAGCAGCTCAGTACGCGCATTCAGCCACTGCTGCTGCGTCGCACGAAGGATGCCGTGGCGAAGGAATTGCCGCCGAAGACGGAAATCCTGCACAGCATCGAACTCGGCCAGGCGCAGACCGATTTGTATGAGACGATTCGTGCGGCGATGGACAAACGCGTGCGCGAAGCCATCGAGGTGAACGGACTCGACCGCTCGCAGATCGTCGTGCTCGACGCGTTGCTCAAACTCCGCCAGGTCTGCTGCCATCCGCGGCTGCTGAAACAGGAGACGGCGCAAACCGTCGAGGACTCCGCCAAGACGGCCTATCTGATGGAGGAGATGCTGCCGGAGCTGATCGAGGAAGGCCGCCGCATCCTCATCTTCTCGCAGTTCACCGAGATGCTCGCGCTGATCGAGGCACGCTTGAAGAAGGAAGGCATGCGTTATGTGAAACTCACCGGCAGCACGAAGGATCGCGAGACGCCGATTCAGGAGTTTCAGGCCGGCAAGGTGCCGATCTTTCTCATCAGTCTCAAAGCCGGGGGCGCGGGCATCAACCTCACCACCGCAGACACCGTGATCCATTATGACCCCTGGTGGAATCCGGCGGCGGAAGCCCAGGCCAGTGACCGAGCGCATCGCATCGGTCAGAAGAACCCCGTCTTCGTGCACAAGCTCATCTGCGAAAACACCATCGAGGAGCGCATTCTCAAAATGCAGCAAAAGAAAGCGGCGCTGGTGGAGGGGCTGCTCTCTGGTAGGAGTGACAAGCTTCAGCTCACGCAGGCTGACATTCAGGCGCTGTTCATGGCCGAGTGACGCCGCAGATGCTTTTCGAGTCTTCCTTTTCACAAATCATGGTGACGCGCAGTATAATCATGGCTATTCACCGGACAGGCTCCAAGTCCGACAGTCTGCTAGCACGCCGGCTCCGAAACGCCGTGGTGCTGCATGGCGGCTTTGACGAAGCCATAAAACAGCGGATGCGGATTGTTCGGCTTCGAGAGGAACTCAGGGTGGAACTGGCACCCGACAAAGTAGGGATGGGAAGGCAGCTCGATGATTTCGGCGAGATCACCCTTCGGCGACGTGCCGGAGATGAGCATGCCCTTCTCCTCCATCAGCTCCTTGTAGTCTGAATTGAACTCGAAACGATGGCGGTGGCGCTCGGTGATGGTGGCGCTGTGATAGAGCTCGTAGGCCTTGCTGCCGGGCACCAAGTCGGTGACCCAGGAGCCGAGGCGCATGGTGCCGCCGAGCTGCTTCACCTTCTTCTGCTCCTCCATGAGGCTGATGACCGGGTGCGGCGTGGTTTTGTCAAACTCGGTGCTGGTCGCCCCCTTCAAGCCGCAGACGTTGCGGGCAAACTCGATAACCGCGATCTGCATGCCGAGGCAGATGCCGAAGAACGGAATGCCTTTTTCGCGCGCGTAGCATGCAGCGGTGATTTTCCCCTCCGTGCCACGGTCTCCGAAGCCGCCGGGAATCAAAATGCCCTGCAGTCCGGTGAGGTAGAGCTCCGGCCCGGCCTTCTCGATGCTCTCGGCATCGACACGGACGATGTCCACCTTGCAGTCATGCGAGGCGCCGGCGTGGGTGAGCGATTCATAGATGCTCTTGTAGGCGTCCTGAAGCTCGATGTACTTGCCGACCACGCCGATGCGCACGTGGTGCGTGGGATGGATGACGCGCTGGACGAAATTGCGCCAGCGGGCGAGATCCGGCTGCGGGGCGTCGAGATGGAGGATGCGGCAGACGTTGTCATCGAGCCGCTCTTCATGCAGCTTCAACGGCACTTCATAGATGGTGTGCTTGACGTCACGGACTTCGATGACGGATTCGATGGGCACGTTGCCAAACAGCGAGATCTTTTCACGCACGTCGAGATCGAGCGGATGCTCGGTGCGGCAGAGGATGATGTGCGGGGCGATACCGATCTCGCGCAGCTTCGCGATGCTCTGCTGCGTGGGCTTGGTCTTCAGCTCCTGCGCGGCCTTGATGTAAGGGACCAGCGTGGCATGGATGTAGAGCACGTTGCCGGGACCGACCTCGTGGCCAAACTGACGGATGGCCTCGAGAAACGGCAAGCCCTCGATGTCCCCCACGGTGCCGCCGATTTCAGTGATGATGACGTCGCCGCCCATCTTGTCGGCCACTTCGTGCATGCGCGCCTTGATCTCATTGGTGACGTGCGGGATCACCTGTACCGTACGGCCCTGGTATTTGCCGGCGCGTTCCTTGTCGAGCACGCTCTGATACACCTGGCCGCTGGTGAGATTGTTGAGCTTGGAGAGGTTCGTGTGCGTGAAGCGCTCGTAGTGGCCGAGGTCGAGGTCGGTTTCCGCGCCGTCATCCAGCACGTACACCTCGCCATGCTCGTACGGGTTCATCGTGCCGGGGTCGATGTTCAGGTACGGATCAAACTTCTGCATGATGACCTTCAGCCCGCGCAGTTCGAGCAGGGTGCCGAGGGAGGACGCGGCCAGGCCTTTGCCGAGTGAGCTGACGACGCCGCCGGTGACGAAAATGTATTTCATGATGGTTCTCGGTTCGCGGTGCTCGGTTCGCAGTTCAAGAGGAATGTTTCTGGAGATGTTTTTCGATGGCGGCGGCCTGCTCCGGCGTGTCCACGCCGGGGGAAAGCTCATCCGTCAGGACGACACGGATGCGCGAGCCGTTTTCGAGCGCACGGAGCTGCTCCAGGGACTCGGTCTGCTCCAGTCGTGACGGTGGCCAGGCGACAAACTGGAAGAGGAAGCTGCGCTGGAAGCCGTAGATGCCGAGGTGGCGGTAGCTGCGCGGCCAGGCCTCGGGATTGCGCACAAAGGGCAGCGGTGAGCGCGAAAAATAAAGCGCGTCGCCGTGGGTGTCGAAGATGACCTTCACCACATTCGCGTCCGTGATCTGCGCCGGATCGTGGATCGGCGCGGCGGCGGTGATCATTTTGACGCCGGGATCATCCCGCATGGTGCAGGCGAGTTCGTCGATCAGGGCCGGAGAGATCAGAGGCTCGTCGCCCTGCACATTGATGATGACGCGGTGGTCCGGGAAGGATTTCGCCGCCTCGGCAATGCGGTCGGTGCCGCTGGGATGGTCTGGCGAGGTCAGGACGGCCTTCGCGCCGAATCCGGCCGCCGCTTCCGCGATGCGGGCGTCATCGGTCGCGATGATGATGTCGTCGATCTGCTTGCAGTCCTGGCAGCGTTCCCAGACGTGCTGGACGAGCGGTTTCCCGGCAATGAGGTGGAGCGGCTTGCCTGGGAAGCGGGTGGAACCCCAGCGGGCAGGTATGGCGACGAGGGTACGGGAGGAGTGGGTGGTTGCCAAGGTGGTGACGTGCAGGTTCACCTGAGATGACGCGGAAGCACGGGCCTTGCAAGGGCGATTTGGGCGGTGAAACCGGAGGGGATGCCGACGCATCACTCGCAGGAGGCTGCAGGTCCCCAAAAAAAAGCCCCTGACTCCGACCGGGAGGGCTTGGAGTCAGGGGGAATCAGTGGATGTCGGTTACTTGACGTGCTGGGAGACGAGCTTGGTCATCTCGAACATCGTCACCTGGCTTTTGCCGCCAAAGACGGCTTTCAGCGCCTCGTCGGCGTTGATGTTGGTCTTCTTGGTCTGGTCCTGAAGGCCGTTCTTCTTGATGTATTCCCACAGCTTTTTCGTCAGCTCTCCGCGGGAGAGCGGCGTGGAACCGACCACCTTCGCGAGGATCTCGTCCGGCTGGACGGGCTTCGAGAGGGCGGGATTCAGTTTGCGGGCGGGTTTGGGATTGGATTGGTCGGACATAGGAAGGAGACGCTGGCGGCTTACGGGCCCTGGGTCAACCACGGATGCACCAGAGGGCTTTTTTGGAGTGGTTGCTGCCGAGGGGGCGAAATGACGAAATCAGAATGAGGAATGACAAATCGAATATCCAATGCCGGGTAAATGAAGCTCATTCGGATTTCGGCATGGGTTCGTCATTCGCCATTCGGGCTTCGTCATTTTTCTCCCCTCCCGCCTCCAGCAGCCGCACCTTCTTTTCCACCAGCGGCAGCCACAGGCTCACGCGGGTTCCCAGCCCCTCGCGGCTTTCGATGTCGATCTCCCCGCCGTGCTCGCGGATGATGCGGCGCACGATGAGCAGACCTAGGCCGGTTCCCGTGGTGCGGGTGGTGGCGAAGGGCTGGAACAGCTTGCCCATCTGCTCCGGGCTGATGCCTTTGCCGGTGTCTTCAAAGCTCAGGCGCACTTCGAAGTCCGTGAAGGTGCCGTTGATCGTGAGCGTGCCGCCGTTCGGCATGGCCTGGCAGGCGTTGCGGATGAGATTGTACACCGCCTGCTTCATCTGGCCGGGATCGAGCGGCATGGCGGGCAGATCGGCGCGCAGATCGAGTTTGAGCTTCACTTTGGCCTGCTCGATCTCGGGTTGGAGGAAGCGTACGCATTCATCCAGCAGCTCGCGCAACTGCACGCGTTGGAGCTGCGGCTGCGTGGGGCGGATGGCGGCGAGGAACTGGCCGATGATGAAGTCGAGCCGCCGGATCTCGCCCGTGGCCACGTCCAGGTGCTCGCGCAGGCTTTCGCCCTTCGCGCCCATCTTTTTGAGGCGGCGTTCGAGGAGCTGGAGGTGGATGGTCAATGAATTGAGCGGATTGCCCAGTTCATGCGCCACACCCGCTGCGAGGAGCGTGAAGGCGTTCAAGCGTTCGCTTTCGAGCTGTTCCTCGGTGCGTTTGCGTGTCTCGGTGACATCACGGATCAGCATCACGAAGCCCAGTGGTGAGTCATCGTCGATGCTGGTGATGTAAAAGTTCAGGTAGCGGTTCTCGGGGTAAAACACCTCCAGATCGCGGCTCACCACCGAGCCGGACTTGAGCAGCTCGTTCCAGTCGAGCCCACGCACCCCCTGCGCCAGACGTTGTCCCAGCACCTGATCCTGCTGCATGCCAAAAAACGTGCAGGCCGCCCGGTTCACGTAGGTCACCTTGCCTTCGGTATCGAGCAGGATGACGCCCTCCTGCAGCGCCTCGAACACCTTCTCCTGAAATTTCTTTTCCCGCACGAGATCCCGCACCACGGCCTGGACTTCGCCCGGTTCGAGGCGGTCCATGCGTTTGATAAGCTTGTCGATGAAGGCAGATCTCATACACTGGCGGTCATGAACGACATCCTGATCGTCCTTTGCACCTTCCCCGATCTCGGGAAAGCCCGCGAGACTGGCACGGCGCTGGTGGAATCGCAACTCGCCGCCTGCGTGAATCTCATTCCCGCCGTCGAATCCATCTACCGCTGGGAAGGCAAGGTCGAAACCGCCGCCGAAGTCCTCGCCGTCTTCAAAACCACCCCCGCCGCCTGGCCCCGCTTCGAATCACGCCTCCGCGAACTGCATCCCTACGACGTGCCGGAGATCATCGCGCTCAAGCCGGAGCAAGTGGCAGAGGGGTATGCGCGGTGGGTGGGGGAGAGCGTGGTGTGAAAACGGCGGCAGTGTGCCTGGCAAAGATCACGAATGCCGACGATGAAGGTCAACGGCCTTTTCCGCAACTCAGCCCAAGGTTGGAACCCCCTGGGAACATGCGCCCACCCATTTCCGAAGCGCTAACCTCAACGCGGTTCCGTCCATCAGCGGTCCACGATGACGGACGGAACCCCTGCGGGCATGTGAGTCAGGTTAAGATGCCGAGGTGAAGGAAGACCGGGGCGGTTTATTTAAGTTGTCTTAAATGAGGGGGCGTTCATGGGGAGCAGTCATGCCCCAGACTCATCAAGCTGCTGATGCCACCCTGTTTTGAACCTCGTGATGTCGGCGGCTTTCTCGCCGCCCTCGGCATCCATGCTGCGGAGCTTGAATACATCGCTCTTGAGTCCGGCTGGCAGTCTCGCGCCCCCAGAAAGATTACCGCCGCCGCCCTGCTCTCCCCCTTGTGCGCCCCAACTCTCGGTGGCACCGCCAGCCTCAACGACATCGCCGCCGCCATCGAGGACGGCTCGGGTCGGCACCCTTCCAGGCAGGCTGTGGCAGAGCGTTTTGAGCAGCCCTGCCTCACCATGATCCAGTCCGTCGCCAAGCGCGTCGCCGCCTCCCTCCAGGATGCCGGGCAGGAACAGGGGCTTTTGAGCCGCTTCAGCGTGTGCTCGTCCAGGACAGCACCCTCATTGAGCTGCCCGCCAGGCTCTTTGAAACCTTCTCCGGCGTCGGCAATGCCACCAGCCAGGTCTGCAATGCCCGCATCCAGGCCGTCTATGGCCTCAGGCGCATCATGGCCTTCGAGGCCTTCTCCATCGACGCCTACCGCAAGAATGACCTCAAAGCCGCCCCTGCTGGCTGGAGCTGCGTCCGGGCGACCTCGTCCTGCGCGAACGGGGCTGCCTCAGCCAGGGCGAAGTGCTGCGCCATCGCCAGGCCGGGGCGCACTTCATTGACCGGCACAAGACCGGCACGCAGTATCGTGACACGTGCAGTGATGAAGTTCGGAAGGATTGAAACCGCTGATAGGACGCTAACGGGACGCTCATGTCTGGATCCGAATATCAGCGTCTTATTAGCGTCTGATCAGCGGTTCAAAAGCTCTCTGTTCCCAAAGCCAAGGATTGAAGCAGAGGCTCCGCTTGCTCAGCCAACGTGCAAAAGTAGGATGATCCCACCATGACCACCGTTTTATCACAGAAGGGCCAGGTTGTTCTGCCAGATGCAGTGCGGCAGCGGATGCACCTGCATGCGGGGGATGATTTCGAGGTCTCGATGGAAGATGAGCACACCATCACTCTGCGTCGGATCACCCAGCCGCTGTCGAAGCGTCCGAGTCTGGATGACTTGCTGGCCCAGGTGACGCTGGAGAACCTGCATCCCGCCACTGAAGAGAAATGATTTTTCAGGTCTCCGTGTTCCTCCGTGACCTCTGTGGTGAAATCAACGGTTCGGGCGGCAGGGAATTTTGGACCAACCACCGTGGGCACGGAGAGGCACAGAGGAATTCAGTTCAAATCCTGATCTCCGGGCCTCCCTCTCGTCGCAGGAGCGTCCATGCGGAGCCTTGGCGGCGGAAGGTGTGGCGGACTTGGGTGAGGTTGGGGGACGGGAGGCCGATGTAAAGAACGGTGGTGATCGTGTCGGCGGTTTGGGACTCGATGTCGAGGATCACGCGGGTGGCGAGGGCGTCGTCGGCGCGGCGATGGCTCCATAACCAAAGACCCGAAACACAAACTTTCGGACACACCCAAAAGGCACGCGGAAATCCGGAGCAGGCGAGCCTTTCTGCCGGCAAGGCTTGCCTTATTTCCATTCAGGTGCGCCTTTTCACGGCCAAGGCTTGCCTTTTTCCCGTTCAGGCGAGCCTTTTCTCGGCAAAGGCACCCTTTTTTCCAATTAGGGCACTCCTTTTTGCGGCCAAGGCTCTCCTTATTCTCATTCAAGCGTGCCTTATCTTGGCAAAGGCTCTTCCTTTTCAGATTAAGGCACGCCTTTTTCCAATTGAGGCGTGCCTTTCTGCCGCCAAGTCACTCCTTTTTTCCACGGGGAAGGAACCTTTGGGCGGAAAGGAGGAACTTTTTCGCGCGGGGAAGGAACCTTTGGGGAAAACGAAGGAACTTTGTGGCGAAAGGAAGGAACTTCTTGGGAAAAGGAAGGACCTTTTTTCCATGGGGAAGCAACCTTTTGGCGAAAGGAAGGAATTTTTTCTCGTCCAGGCGTGCCTTTTCGCGGCAAAGGCTTTCCTTTTTTCCATTCAGGCACGCCTTTTCGTAACAATGGCTCGCCTTTTTCCCGCTCAGGCATGCCTTTTCTCCCCGTCTCCGCCACTCCCCATCTCCCAGTCTCCTCTTCCCCAAGTCTTCATTTTCAAGCCTTCATCAGCCACGCCAGCGCCTCCGTTAGCTCCTCGCCCCAGCAGGCGGGATCGTGGCCGCCGTCGTATTCGTTCAAGTGGATGGTGTGACCGGCAGCGGTCATCGCGGCGGAGAGGCGGCGCACGGAGTCGAGCTGGCTGGTCTTTTGCACCAGTGGCGTGGGCGGATGGGAGACGTTCGTTTGGAGTTCCTGCGTGCCCACGCTCAGCCAGCAGCGGTTTGGCGTGGCTGGCATCGCGGGGAGGGATTGCGCGAGCCTTTCGTCCTGCCACCATGCTGAGGGCGACTGCGCCAGCACACCGGCAAAGACGCAGGGATGCCGCAGCGCGGTGAACACGGCCTGCAAGGCGCTCAAGCTCAGCCCGCACAGAAACACCCGCTCAAACCGTCCTGCCTCCCGCTCGATCCACGCCGGCATCTCCCGCGCCAGGAAGTCCGCGAAGGCCGCATTGCAGGTGTAATCCGCATGCCGCCCCGCTGCGCTCGCATTCGGCAGATAGACACAGGTCACCGGCCGCAAGGCACCCGCCGAGGCCTCGCACAGGATGGCCGGAGCCTTCACGCGTTCCGTGTACAGCTCGCCATCGAGAAAGAGCAGGCAGTCCTTCGCCTCACCGGCGGTGGCGCGGTGAATCCACGCCTTGCGTGGGGCGGGGAGGTGGGCGCTGGGGATTTGATGTGCCGTCATCATGAGCGGTTGTGTTCACGCACACGTTAGACTCTTGGCGTCAGTTCAGATGTTAAGGTGACTACGGTTCGTTCATTCAATTGATCCATCAAAATGGCACCGTGATCGAAAAGGGGGGAGCTTGTGAAAGATGCTGCGTTGCCGAAACCACGGGCCTGAAAAACGCTTTCGAAAAATTCACTGACGCGACCGATCGCGTAATCTACGTAATCTGGAAGAATTAGTATGTATCGATCAGCGTCGATTCTAATTCCAGGTGATGATGCAATTTGGGCTTCTAATTTTTTATGTTCGGTTTCATCTGGCACATATCCATTGTGGTGGACTAATCTATTGCGGACTCTCCTGAGAAGATGGAGATCACTCCAATACGGAAAATCGACCCCGCAAAGTTTAGTTATGAAGAGCTGAATTGATTCGAAATCACCTCGATCTAGCAGATCGGTTACCTTCAGAAGAATTGTCGAGTCTCTCCTCTTCATTTCGTTGCACAGCGCTCGCCCCCGCTCTTCGAATAACGTGTAAAGCTGTATGATCGAAGAATTATGGAGCAGGCGTGGGATCTCGTGGTAATAGCTTCTGAAGTGGGACGAGTAATGATACAAAACCTGATGGGCGATATTGATAGGCTCGTCTGTTAACGCGTCCAGGATTGGATCAGCTTCCGCAAAAGCCTGATCAAGTTCGCTTTTTACACGTCTTTCGTGGGAATCGAGCGAGGCTCGCACTGCAGTGAAAAAGTCTCGGAGTGCTTGCAATCTCTGAGTCGTGGTGGCTCGGTGATCGTCCCAGTTGAGTAAAGTTGCAGGCATATGGGTTGTTGGGTGAATATCTGGATCGCCAGAGCCGGACATTGAGTATTCGCTAATAAGGCAGATCCACTATGATTTCGAGGCATTGCTTCAATCAAGGGGCCAATCAATTTTCGATTCTGGGGAATGGACACCACCCGCTCTTCACATTCCACACCTCCACCAAGTCCTTTGGCAGATCGGTGATGAAGCGTGAGGGGGGCATCCTGAGATCGCTGTCGCGAAGCGTTTTGGAGTGCGCCGGTCCTCCGGCGCTTTCGTGCGTCCACTGGCCTGCGGAAAGCTCCAGAGGGCTGGAGCAGTCCAGGACGCTGGCGCGGGATGGGAGCGACTTGAAACTTGGAACCTTGAACTTGAAACGACGCGGCAGAATCGAGGACGAGCAGGATTGCCTTCGGCAGGCGTCACTGGATCGTCTCTGGATCAGCATCCTCCCTGAGCCGCGCAGGGAGGTCCATGTTCTCGTGGAGGATGCTGAGAATGCCGACCTGGTCTTCGGCGAACTCACGGAAGAAAAGATAGTGGTGCTCGTGGCGGATAAACCAGATGCCAGCGAAGTCTTTTCCACGCATGGGATGCCAACGGGCACGGTAGCTGGGCAGTTCGTGCGCGAAGGCCACCAAGCCGTTCACATAGGCGTCTGCCTGCTCCTCGCCCCACTTTTGATCCGTGTAGTCCCAGATTTGCAGCAGGCGCTCGCGGGCCGCTGGATAGATTTTAGCCGCCATGAGCCTTCTTCCGAGCTTTGGCCTCGGCGATCACGGACGCGGCATCGAGCGGCACAAACTCAGATTCAGCCGCTTGCATGGCGGGTGCGAGTTCCTGCTCCAGCCACGTCCATCGACGTTGCTCCTCCTGCTCATAGTCCCGGCGGACAAGATCGCGGATGTACTCGCTGGCGGACTCGTAAAGACCTGACTTGCCGACGCGCTGCTCGACAAAGCTGCCAAGCTCGCCGGGAAACTGGATGGTGAGAGACGCGCTCATGATGTGGGAGGATGCCATGAGAGGCCGAAAACGGCAAGATGGATGTTGGAGGGCAAAGGGCGCGGCAGCGGCTTGGAGTTCTCCACCCCTCTGGATCTTTTCGAGAGTCCCAGACCCTGCGAAAGCGGCGGAAGGCCTCCGCACTCCAGGACGCTTGCTCGGAAGAGAAGCGACTTGAAACTTTGAACCTGAAACTTGA
>DAORHS010000049.1:0-12397 GCA_035438165.1 Prosthecobacter sp. | reverse complement strand
GTCCAGTTCACGAGGGCCTGGGCGCTGTCAGGGATGTAGTCTTTGCGTGGCATGGGTAGGGTTGGGTTAAAAGTTCAAGGTTTCAGGTTCAGAGTTTAAAGTTCGCTGTTCTCGGTTCGCTGTTGGCGCTTGGGAAAATGCCGTGATGATCCGTGCCTTCCGTGGGCAGAAATCCGGTTCGCTGTTTGGTACTCGGGCCATTCCCGGCCCGTGCTGGGGGCAGGAATGCCCCCGGTACAGATTCCACCGCCCCGGCAGCACCGGAATCGGTGGAAACGACGCCGGAACCTGTGACACTGAAACCGGAACCGGTTCCGCCATGACCGGAACCCGCGAAAGCAGCAGCGGAACTTCCCCGCCAGCATGGGAATCCGTGATGGGCAGCCCGGAACCGGTGAAAACGCCGATGGAACCTTCCCCGGCACCAGAAGAACCTGTGAAAGAACGACCGGAACCTGTTCCGATGATAAAACCACCTGTGAAATTCCCAGCGGAACCAGTTCCCGCATCACCGGAGCATGCTCCGGCGCCGCCATCACTGGTGTTTGGCACGGCGGAACCCGCAGCCACGGCATCGCCCTCTTGATTTTTCACCCCTCCGTCAAACGTCGCCGTTCTTGCGAATCGCGAACCGATGCAGAATTGAAGCATTGGAGAAATGGCATCCATGATTTTTTCCGAATTTCAATCCATGCTAAGGGAAGACTCACAAAAATGGCAATAAGCGAATACTTTAGACTAAACTTCAATCTTAAGCATTCAATAAGAAACGCTTGAGTTTCAAGGCGTTCCCGCTGACAAAAAAAATTTACAGCCTAGGGATGGCGGCGACGATCCGACCTGTGAGGGAGGCTTGATGAAGCGAAAACAAAACCGGAAATGCCCGCACCATCGCATGCAAAGATGCTCAACCGCGCATGTGATGAAAGGGGGCTTCAATTGAACGAGAAGCAATGTCATCCTCTCACTCCGCGAGAAGAACACAACGCCCCTCGCCCGACCAGCGATTCTCCACTTACGAAAGCACTTTCGAATGATGTGAGGCATGACACATGACGGAGTACTTTTGAACCATCGGTGGTGGGTGTTTCACCCGGCATGTGACTCGCACTAGCAGATGGAACTTCTTGTTTCCCTGGGCAAGTATGCCAATCTCCGCCTCCCATGTCGCCCCTCGACGCCCAAATCACCAAATCCGCCGTACTTCTTGAAGCCCTGCCCTACATGCAGAGCTTCCGAGGCTGCACGTTTTTGATCAAGGTCGGCGGCAGTGCGATGGAAGACCCGGTGCAGGTCGATTCGTTCCTGCGCGATGTCGTGTTTCTCGAAGCCGTGGGCATCAATCCCGTCATCGTGCACGGCGGCGGCAAGGCGATCTCGAAGGCGATGAACGAATCCGGCCTGCAGGCCAAGTTCATCAACGGCATGCGCGTCACCGACGACGAGACGATCAAGATCGTCGAGGAGACGCTCGCCCGCGTGATCAACCCGGAGATCGTGAACAAGATCAACGCCTTCGGCGGCAAAGCAGTCGGCATTCCCGGCACGGAAGTCTTTCTCGGTGACAAGATGAAGGGCGACCTCGGCTGGGTCGGCGAAGTGAACGACTGCCGGACAGGCCTGATCCAGGCAGCCGTGGCGGGTGAATTCGTCCCCGTTGTCTCTCCCGTCGCACGTGAACTCGCCTCCGGCAAAACGCTCAACGTGAACGCCGACCTCGCCGCCTGCGCCCTCGCGAAGCGCCTCAAGGCCACCAAGCTCATCTTCCTCAGCGACGTTCGCGGTGTGATGCGCGATCCGAAGGATGACTCGTCGCTCATTCCCAGCCTCGACGAGGCCAGCATTGCCAAACTGAAGGCGGAAAACGTGATCAGCGGCGGCATGATTCCGAAAGTGGATTCATCGCTCGATTCGCTGCGCGGTGGCGTTGGCAAGGTGCATCTCATCGACGGCCGCCTGCCGCACGCGCTGATCCTCGAAATCTTCACCGACGGCGGGATCGGTACGGAGATCCATTTGTGAAAGCCGGGTTGCCGATTCGACGCCAAACGTTACTTTCCTCCATGAGTTCTGTAGCCAAAGAAAAGCTCGCCGACATCGTCACGCTTCCGCCTGAGGAAATGCGCGAGATCATGCTTGGCATTCAAGAGGCACTCGAGGAGCTGGAGGATGTTGCAGACGCCAGGCGCATTCGCGGGGAAATCGATCGTGGGGAGACGGACACAGTGCCGCTGGAAGAAGTCATGAAGAAGTTGGGGATCACCGATGCCGACCTACACGACTAAACTCAGCCGCAAAGCGCAGAAAGAGTTCGACCGGTTGGATCGACCGCTGCAAATCCGGATCATCCAGAAGCTCAAGATTCTTGAAACGAATCCTCGTGGGGCAGATGCCATTAAAATGAGCGGAGCTGAGTCCTGGCGCGTTCGCGTGGGAGACTATCGTGTCATCTATGACATTCAGGACGGCGTTCTTGTAGTACTCGTCCTCAAAATCGGCCATCGCCGCGACATTTACCGTTAATTCACCCCGCACATGCCCAATCATCCTGAAACCGACTGGCTCAGCCAATACGTCCTGCCAAACTACGGCCGCTATGACGTCTGGCCCGTGCGTGGCGAGGGCACGTATGTGTGGGATCGCGATGGGAAGAAGTATCTCGACTTTGCGGGCGGCGTCGCCGTGTGCCCGCTCGGGCATTGCCCCCCGACGGTCGTCAAAGCGTTGACGGAACAGGCGAACACGCTCATCCACGTCTCAAACTGGTACTGCATCGACAGGCAGGCCGAACTCGCGCGCATTCTCGTCGAGGAATGCGTGCAGATCCCCGGCAAGTGCTTCTTCTGCAACAGCGGCGCGGAGGCGAACGAGGGTTTGATCAAACTCGCCCGCAAATACGGCCAGCAAACCGGTGGTCGTTACGAGATCATCACCTTCACCGGCTCTTTCCATGGCCGCACATTCGGAGCGATGACCGCCACGGCGCAGGAGAAGATTCACGGCGGCTTTGGCCCGCTGCCGCCGGGCTTCGTCTATTCCGCCTTCAACGACATCACGGCGCTCGAAGCAGCGATCACGGACAAAACCGTCGCCATCCTCCTGGAGCCGATTCAGGGCGAAAGCGGTGTGAATCCCGCCACGCCCGAGTTCCTTCGCGCCGCACAGCGTATGTGCCGCGAAAAGGATCTGCTCCTCCTCCTCGACGAAGTGCAGGTCGGCTTTTGCCGTGCGGGCGAAATGGCCGGCTGGCGGAGCATCATTCCTGGCGATGAAATTCAGCCCGACAGCATCAGTTGGGCCAAAGCCATCGGCAGCGGCTTCCCGCTCGGCTCGTTCTGGGTCAATGATCGCCGTGATCTGAGCAAGCTGCTCGGCCCCGGCTCGCACGGCACGACGTATGGCGGCTCGCCGCTCGCCTGTGCCGTCGGCATCGCCACGCTGCGCACGATCCTCGATGAAAAACTCTGCGACAACGCCAAGACACGCGGTGCCGCCATCGCCGCTGCTGGGCGCGCGTGGAATCATCCGCTCATCAAAGAAATCCGCCAGCTCGGCCTCTTCATCGGCTGGGAACTCAACACCGATGCCATCGCCGCGAAGTCCGGCGGCAAGCCGCCCTCCATCTTCCTCGCGCAAAAGCTCCTCGATGCCGGCATGATGGTCACACCCGCCGGCCCGAACGTCGTGCGCTGGCTCTCGCCACTGAACATCACGGAAGAGCATGCCAAAGAAGGACTGGCGATCTTCAAAAACGTGCTGGATGCGCTCCAGGCCTGAACAATGACGAATGAGGAAATCCGAATGACGAAAAAAGCACCAAGCCCGAAATCCGAATGCCGCGTTCTTCTCGCCGACAACCTTCGTCATTCCGGCTTCGACATTCATTCGTCATTCTGAATTCGACATTCGTCATTTGCCCGCTCCGTCCTATCTCACAGCCCCAATTCTGATGAAACACCTCCTTTCCATCGAAGAACTGACCAAGGAACAAATCGAGAAGCTCGTCGATCTAGCCTGCGTGCTGAAAAAGGACCGCAAGGCCTCACCGCAGGTGCTCAACGGCCAGCAGTGGGCGCTCATTTTCAGCAAGTCTTCGACACGGACGCGTGTGAGTTTTGAAGTCGGCATCCGCGAGCTGGGCGGCCAGGTCATGTTTCTCTCCAGCGCGGACATCCAGCTCGGCCGCGGTGAGCCGATCAAGGACACCGCGCGCGTGATGGGCCGCATGATTCACGGCGCGGTCATCCGCACCTTCGCGCAACAGGACGTGGTCGATTTCGCCCAGTACAGCGGCATCCCAACCATCAATGCCTTGACCGACGACGAGCATCCCTGCCAGGTGCTGGCCGATTTGCAGACGATCAAAGAACGCCTCGGCGGCTGGCAAGGCAAACGCATCTGCTTTCTCGGCGACGGCGACTGCAACATGGCGCGCTCCTGGATCTGGGCCTCGGTTCACCTCGGGTTCGAACTCGTCATCGGCGCACCCAAGGCCTTCCAGCCGCAGGAGAGCTTCATGCGCAACGTGCCATCGAAGACCATCCACATCGTCGATGATCCCGCCGAGGCCGTGAAAGGCTGCGACGTGCTCTACACCGACGTCTGGGTCAGCATGGGCAAGGAGGCCGAAAGCGCCGACCGCATCGAGACGCTCAAGCCCTGGCAGATCAACGACGCGCTCCTCAAACACGCCAACTCCGGCGCCCTCGTCATGCACTGCCTCCCTGCCTATCGCGGCAAGGAAATCACCGAAGAAGTCATGGAAGCCCACGCCGACCTGATCTTCGACCAGGCCGAGAACCGTCTTCATGCGCAGAAGGCGGTGATCGTGGAGATTACGAGGAAGGGGTGACCACACTATTGTCCAGGTGGCTTTGCTCGATCCGAGTTGTTCGATGAACTGCCAGCATCCGAAGAATTAGCTTCAAGAAACTTTTCCTGGTCCGCCTCCTTTCTCATGGTCACCAAATCAAGATAGACCGGATGAAAACTGCTGATGTAGAGGCAGCAGAGCAAAACAAACGTTGCCGCCAAGCCACACACTCCGACCCAAGGGCGTGACGCCATCGCCCAAATGAAATAGAAGCGTGGATGCACATAGACACGTTTTTCAGTGGCGTAGGCGACAAACATCGTTGGCCGATCATCGTCGAACTCCAAATCCACATGTGCTTCGGCTTTTAGTTTTTCACGCCTCTCACGAAACTCCTTTTCATTCTTTGCAGAATGCTCTTCGAGCCTTTCGAGCGCTTCTTTCTTTATCTGTTTGTCCAGAAGCACCATCTGAGCAAACGACCAAGCGAAAGGCAAAAGCAGCAAGGTTCCGAGGACAAAGGTGATGAACTTCATTGCGATCATGGCGGTCACGGGTTTGTTGGGCAATCCTGCTAAAAATCGAAACCCTTGGCAATACCAACTTTAACCGGCTTCATGAGTCCCCCCGTCACCGCCAACAGCCCGCTGGGCGTCTTTGATTCGGGTGTAGGTGGTTTGACCGTGGTGCGGGCGCTGCGGGATCTGCTGCCGAATGAGTCGATCGTCTATCTCGGCGACACGGCGCGGGTGCCTTATGGATCGAAGTCGCCGGACACGATCCGGAGGTTCTCGATGGAGGACACGCAGTTCCTCGTCTCGCATGGGGTGAAGGCGGTGGTGGTGGCGTGCAACACGGCCACGGCGCATGCGCTGCCGGCTTTGCAGGCGACGTTTCGTGTGCCGGTGATCGGCGTGCTCGGCCCCGGCGTCGAAGCGACGCTTTCGGAGCCTTCCTGTGAGCGCGTGGGCATCATCGGCACGGCGGGGACGATCCGCAGCCATGCGTATCAGCATGAGATCGCGATGCGGCGGCCGGACATCCTGATCGAGGCGAAGGCCACGCCGCTGCTGGTGCCATTTGTCGAGGAGGGCTGGATCGACCACCCCGCGCTCAAATCCGTGCTGCGGGAGTATTTGAAGCCGCTGCTCGACAAGGGCATCGACACGCTTGTGCTCGGCTGCACGCACTATCCGCTGCTCATTCCGGTGCTGAAACGCATGCTCGGCCAGAAAGTGCGCCTCGTGGACTCCGCCAGCACCTGCGCTGCGCATGTGAAGGCAAAACTGGAGCAGGATGGCCTGCTGCGGACGATGAAATCAAAGCCCACGCTCGAAATCTTCCTCACCGACCACTCCGAGCAGGCGGAGAACCTCGCCCGGCGCTTCCTTGGCACGGATTTCGGCAAGGTGAAGAAGGCGGTGGTGTAGCACGCACTTTTGCGGGCGGGAGCGCCCGCGCTACTTGCCCGGCGTTCACATCTCGCTAGCCTCGGGGCCACATGTTTCCCCGCATCTTCGACCGCTACCTCGGCCGCCAGGTTGGATCAGCCACGCTGATCGGCGTGGCGCTGCTCAGTGGCGTGATGGTACTGGGCAATGTGTACAAGAAGCTCGACGAGCTGCTGGGCAACACGGAGCTGCCGCTGTCGGTGATCCTGGAGTTCGTCGCCCTCGTCATCCCCTTCTCGCTGATTTTTACCATCCCGTGGGCGTTCCTGACGGGCATCCTGCTCGTGTTTGGCCGCCTGTCGGCCGACAACGAACTCGTCTCTCTGCGAATGACCGGCATGTCGATGCCCCGGATCTGCGCACCGGTCTTCGCACTGGCCCTGATCCTCAGCGGCGTCTGCCTGTGGGTGAACGTGAGCCTGGCACCTGCCGCAAAGGACCGCATGAAGCGTCTGTTTTATGAAGTGGCGGTGCAGAATCCGGAGACGCTGTTCCAGGAGGGCCAGGTGCTGGAGCGCGTGCCCGGCTACCGCATCTACACCAGCGCGCGTGATGACAAGACGCTGACGGACCTGCACATCATCATGCTGAAAAACGCCGGGGCCGAGACCTACATCCATGCGAAAAAGGCCACCCTGCACACCACGCCCGGCTCGATGGATCTGCTGCTGCAGATGGAAGGCATGACGGAGGAGTCCGTGCCGTCCGGCGGCCGGGGGCAGCCGGGCGGGTTTACGGTGGGCCAGTCGTGGCTGAAGCTCCCGCTTTCCGAGATGCAAAAGGAAACCGTGCGCGTGAATGCGAGCATGAAGACCACCGGCGCGCTGGAGACGGAGGTGCGGACCTGGAAGGACACGTTCACCGGCGAGCCGCTCACGGAGGTGACACGCTCGCTCTCACGCACCGAGCTGAACAAGCGCTACAGCTTCTCGCTGGCCTGCTTCACCTTTGCCCTGGTCGGCATACCGCTGGGTGTCACGGCCCAGCGCCGTGAAACGTCGTCGGGATTCGCGTTGAGCCTCATCACGGCCACGGTTTACATCGTCTTCATCATTCTGGCCGACACGCTGAATGACAAGCCGGCGGCCATGCCGCATCTCATCATGTGGCTGCCCAACGTGATCTTCCTCAGCATCGGCGGCTGGCTGTTTTACAAGCTCAGCCGGAAGTAGGCGGCGGCGCGGCTACTTCGCCATCAGGCCCAGGACCGCGGACGCCATCGCCTTCACCCCGGTTTCAATCGTGGGTTCCGGCACGGGTTTGAAGAAGGGCGAATGCAGCGACGGCAGCGTGGTGCCCTTCGCTTTCGCCGCAGCCACGACCGCCGGCGGCTGCGTGCCGAGCCAGAACATGCACAGCGGCACCTTGTCCTTTGTCATGCCGTATTCGGAGAAATCCTCCGCGCCCATCACCGGCTCGCGTGTGAGGACGTTCTTCTCACCGAGCACGGGTTCAAGGCTGGCGCGCACCTCCGCGCACAACGCGGGCTGGTTGTAGAGCGCGCTGGCGCTGTCTTCGGCAAGGATCACCTCGGGCATCTTGTCGGCGGGCATGTTCGCGGATTCGGCCTGCGCTTTGACGATGCGTTTGATGGAGTCGATCAGATGCTGGCGCGTTTCGGTCTTGTAGCTGCGCAGCGTGAGCTGGAGGCGTACCTCGTCGGAAATGATGTTGCTCTTCGTGCCGCCGTGGATGCTGCCAACCGTGACCACCGCCGGATCACCGGGCCGCACCTCGCGGCTGACGATGGTTTGCAAGGCGAGCACAATCTGCGACGCGAGCACGATGGGGTCCTTGCTCAAATGCGGCATCGAGCCGTGCCCGCCGACGCCTTTGACGACGATCTCGACGGTGTCCACGTTCGCCAGCGCATAACCCTCCACGATGCCCACCTGACCATGCGCCATGTCGGACGAGCAATGCAGCGCAATCGCCTTGTCCGGCTTCGGAAATTTGGAAAACAGACCCGCACGCAGCATCAGCCGCGCCCCGAGCACCCGCTCCTCCGCCGGCTGGCCGATCATGACAACGGTGCCATGCCATTGATCCTTGAGTTTGGCCAGCACACGCGCCGTGCCGACGAAGCTCGCCATATGAATGTCGTGCCCGCAGGCGTGCATCACATTCACCTCACGGCCCAGATCGTCCTTCACCACCTTCGTGCTCGCGTAAGGCGATCCCGTCTGCTCCTTCACCGGCAGCGCATCCAGATCCGTGCGCACCAGGATCACCGGCCCATCACCGTTCTTCAAAACACCGACGATGCCGTGACCGCCGACCTTCTCCGTGACCTCCAAACCGGCCTCGCGCAGTTCCTTGGCCACGCGGGCCGCCGTTTCGGTTTCGTACATCGAAAGCTCCGGGTTCGCATGCAGCTCTTTGTAGAGCGCCACGAGCGAGGGCATCTCGGTTTTCGCGAGCGAGGCCACATCGGCGGCGAATGCGCTTGAGAGAGTTAGAACGGCGGTGAGAACGAGCTTCATGGTGGGTCGTTGTTTCAAATGGAGCGAGCAAATCCTTTCGTCATGACATGCTGGTCATCTTTCAAGATGAAGAGCGCTTCGGTGCCCGGATAGTCGCACAGGAACTCCATCCCGCGCTTCGAGCCGAGCACGAACAACGCTGTGGACAACGCGTCCGCACTCATCGCCGTCGGTGCGAGAACGGAAACACTCGCCAGCTCTTCCGGTGATCCGCCCGTGCGTGGATCGAAGATGTGATGACGGCTGAAATCGTCGCTGAAGCTCGTCTCGTAGTCGCCCGAGGTCGCAAGACAGCGGTTTTCGAGCTGCGTGAGCGCGGCGAAGGCATCGCGCGCGCGCGGATGCTGGATGCCGATGCGCCACGGGGCGTTTTCGGCGTTGTGCCCGCGTGCGCTGAACTCGCCCGCGTCGATCAGTGCATGCTCCACACCATGCGCACGCATCACGCGCATCGCCGCGTCTGCTGCGAAGCCTTGCGCGATGCCGTTGAGCGTGATCGCCATGCCGGGAGCTAGTTTGATGTGCTTTTCGCTGACTTCGACCTTCCGCCAGTCCACCAGCGCAAGCGTGGGCGCATCTGGTTTCACACCTTGCAGCGCCCACAACGGTTGCACCGTCACATCGAAGGCCCCGCCGGACCTTTCGGCCACATCAGCGGCAAACCGCAGCACTTCGACGAGCGAAGCGTCCGGCTGTTCGAGCACGCTGTCTCGATTCAGGCGCGAAATCTGGCTCTCGGGACGGTAGAGGCTCATCACGTTCTCGATTCGCTCCAATTCCGCGAATGCTGCTTCCAGCGCCGAATTGGCGATGCTTTCATTCTCTTGCAGCGCCGTCATCGTCACCGAAGCACCCAGCGCTTGGGAGGACTGGGAAAAACTCCGCACACCGCTCTGGCGGGAACAATTCGTCATCCAAGCCCCGCAGGTCCCGGCGGCGAGGGCGAAGAAGCGGCGGCGGCCTGTTCGGGAGCGGGATGGAGACGAGTTCATGGTGAGATTTGAATATGTGGCGACTTAACGCGAGTCATGGCCACTGGTTGTGAGAAAAATGAGGGCAGGCATTGTTGCCGGGCTCGGTCAGGGTTTGGCCTGGGGTTTGAGAAGCTGCGCACGCTCGGCTTCGAGTTCGAGCATTTCTCTTTTCAATCGCATCAGTTCTTCGCGTGTTTCGCGCACGAGCGGCGGGTGGTCATTGCCCATCTGCTCCAAATGCACCATAAGCTCGTCATACTCCTTCTGAAGACGTGCCACCTCGACCATCTGGCCGTGTTGTCTGGCATTGTTGATCAAAGCCGCTATCTCATGCAGTTGCTTCACTTCCACACCGCTGTCGATACGGAGAAGGCTTTTTAAAGCCGGATTCAACTCTTTGGCAGTCTTTTGAATTGCTTGATCGATCTTACCCTCACGTGACCAGTAGTTCATGCTCTCCATCCATTCCGCGCATCGAATCGGCCAATGGTTGATGGGCTGCTTGTTGTCGCGCATGCCGAAGCCGTGGCCACCTTCGGTAAAGAGGTGGAGCTCGCAGGGGATGTTGTGCCTTTTGTATTCGAGGTAGAGCAGCGTGGAGGCGATGGGGTTCTGGCCGTCGTCGTGAGCACAGGCGATGAACATCGGTGGCGCATCGGCAGGAACGGTGAAGCCGTCCTTGAACTTCGTCGGCTCTTTGGAGTCCATAAAGCCGCCACCGTAGATCATGACGCCGAAGTTCGGCAAGGCGGAGGCGGCGGGACGATCACACGCGATGTGGGCGAGCAGGTTCCCGCCCGCACTGAAGCCGAGCAGGCCGACGCGATTGGGATCAAGGCTCCATTCCTTGGCATGCTCGCGGACAAGCGCGATGGCCTTGGCGGCGTCCTGGACCGGCTTTTCGTGCGGCGCGGCCTCGTCGCGGGTGGGCGTCCGGTATTTGAGCAGGATGCCGGTGATGCCGAGGGTGTTGAGCCATTCGCAGACCTGCGTGCCTTCGTGAACGGCGGAGAGGAAAATGTAAGCGCCGCCGGGGGCGACAATGATGCTGGTGCCGTTCGATTTTTCGGGGCGATAGACGGTGATCGTGGGCTCGTGGATATCGGTGAGGGTGCTTTTGCCCGCCTTGGTGCGGATGAAGTCCTCGGTGGCCTTGGAGTGCGGCAGCATCTGGCCGGGGGCGCCGTCAGCCCAGAGTTTGAGCTCGACGGGATCGGCGGCACCGAGCGTTGTGGTTGCGATGAGGAGCAACAGCAGGAATTTCATGAGCGGATGGACGGGATCATACCGTTTGTTCATGGCATGATGAAACAACTTTCTCTGATGCTGTGCTGTGTGACCCTCGGTCACGCAGAACTTCGCGTGGTGACGGACTTTGAGGGCGGCAACGCGGAGGTGGTGAAGCTGGACCAGGCGACGGGCACGCTGCGCATCATGCCTGCTCTGCGGGAGGGGCGCGGCTGGCCGTGCTGGTGGTCGCTGCGGCTGGAGGGCGTGAGCGCCGGGCAGGAGATCACGCTGGAAGTGCAGGCGCAGGTGAGGCCGTTTCGTCCAAACACAGTGCTCAATGCGTCTTGGTGCCAGCCGGATTTCGCGGCGGTGAGTCACGATGGCAAGACGTGGGGGCAGACGACGAAAGCGGAGCGCACGGCGGAGAAGGTCGCGGTTTACAAGATCAAGGCGGAAGGAGCGAGCCTGTGGCTGGCCTGGGGACCGCCGTATGTGCCGGCGACGGCGGAAACGGTGCTCGCGGAGGTGAAATCGAAGCTGGGCGACGAGGCGGAGCGCTTTGAACTGGCGAAAACACGCGATGGCAGGCCGGTGAACGGCATCCGCATCGGCAAACCGGATGCACCGCGACAGGTGTGGGTGAATGCGCGGCAGCATGCGTGGGAGGCGGGTGGCGCGTGGGTGGGGCGCGGATTCATCGAGTGGATCGCGAGTGATGAAGCCAACGAGCTGCGGGCGGGCACCTGCATTCATTTCATTCCGATCATGGATGTCGATAACGTGACCCTCGGCGCGGGAGGCAAGGAGGCGATTCCGCAGGACCACAACCGCGACTGGTCGGCCGCGCCGCATTATCCCGAGGTCGCGGCGGCGCAGAAACGCATCGCGGAGATTCATGCAAAGCACGGGCTGGACGTGTTCATGGACCTGCACAATCCGGGCGCGGGCGACCGCACCCCGTTTTTCTTTGGGCCGTTCGGCTTTGAGCGCCTGACGGGCGTGCAGCGGACGAACTACCAGCGCTGGATCGAGCTGGCGGCGGCCCACATCAGCGGGCCGCTGAAGGTGAATCCGCAGTATCGCTTCGCCACCTATGTGAAGACGGACGAGGAGCGCGGGCGCATGAGCAGCGGCTGGGTGCGGGCGCACACGGGCGAGAACACGATCTCTGTCACGCTGGAAACGGCCTGGAACACGCCCCACAGCACCGCAGAAGGCTACATGAAGGTGGGAGCGCAGTTGGGACAGGCTTTGGCGGATTATCTGAAGGACTGAGTTGGCGGTTCTCAGTTCGCGGTTGAAGTGACGACGAGATGTCGCCTCGAATCATCGCATGGGGAAATCAGCGAGACATTCCTTCATGGACGATGGCGTGCCAGGGCTTGGATGATCCGCCACGGGTGAAAGAGGGGGCGCGGTTGAGACGATTCGTCGCCACATGAATCC
>DAORHS010000048.1:0-12408 GCA_035438165.1 Prosthecobacter sp. | reverse complement strand
GCCCGGCACCTATCCCTTCTCCCTTTTCGCGGCTGCCACGGGAGCCGAGGCGTCTCTCGTCGTCCATCAGGTGGCCTTTGTTCCTGCCCCTGAAGGTCCTGCGCCCGTGCAGGCTGCGGACGGCAGCCTCGTGCTCGAAGCCGCCAGCGCCACGACCTGGTCCGAAAGCATGCGCTACGAGCCGAAGCCCGAGAAGAACTGCCTCGGCTTCTGGACGAGCGCGGATGATTTCGCCGAGTGGGATTTCGACGTCGTCAAACCGGGCCGCTACAAGGTGACCGTCGTTCACGGCTGCGGCACTGGCAATGAAGGCAGCGAAGTGGCCATCAAACTCGGTGGCCAGGAGCTGAAGTTCACCGTCAAGGACACCGGAGGCTTTCAGAAGTGGTCCGAGATGCCGGTCGGTGAAGTCGAGATCAAAAGCGCCGGCAAACAGCACCTCGTGATCGATCCTGTGACCAAGGTGAAAAGCGCCGTACTCGACGTGCACAAGGTACTGCTCACGCCCGTGGGCTGAGTTCGCATGGACTGCTCGCGCACGCCCACCCGCGATCCCGAAACCTGGCTGGACCTCGCGCCCGAGTTCTCTCAGGCCATGGCGCGTCAGGTGCGGGGCTGGATCCAGCGCTGGGAGCCCGATCTCACCGAGTCCATCAAGTGGCACATGCTTTGCTTCAGCGGGCGCAAGCTCGTCTGCGGCCTCAGCGCCTGCCGGAAGCATCTCGGCATCACCTTCTTTCGCGGCACCGAGCTGCGAGAGATCACCGATCTCTTCGACGGCGGCGAAGCCAACACCAGCATCCAGTCCATCCGCGTCACCAAACCGGAAAAACTCAACGCCCAGGCATTCCGGCGTCTGCTGCACGCCGCCGTGGCGCTTGATGCGGATGAATCCGCCCAACCGCCACCACCCAAGCAGCGTGAGGAATGGCCGATGCCGCCCGCGCTGGCGAAGGCGCTGAAGAAAAACCCGGCCGCTGCGGCTGGATTCAATTCACTTCGGCCCACGTATCAGCGCGAGTACAAAGTCTGGATCAGCACCGCCAAGCAGGAGGAGACGATTCAGCGTCGATTAAAAGAGACCCTTCGCGCTCTTGCCGCAGGCAAAAAGTGGGCGCAACGGAAAGAGGGCTGACGATCACGGCAGGTATTCCAGCCGGTCGGGAATGCTGTTGTTGTTGCTGTCGAAGGGCAGGGGATCGTCGAGGTCTTTGCGTTCGTCCTCGTCGTGATCGTTGTCCGGTTGCAGCCAGGAATCGTCCTCCATCAGCCACTCGCCGCGTTCGAGCAGCGTTTTCCAGAGCTGAACCACGGCGTCGGCACGCGTCAGCGGACGTTGTGCCACGTCTTTGGCGATGAGGCCGGGATTGGCGGGCAGCTTTAATGAAATCAGCCAGCGATGCAGTGTGCTCCAGTTCGCAGGTTGATCTGGGTTGAAGGTCTTGTCAGTCGTTACAATGCCCCAGGAGCAGAGAGACTCGATGGCGCCCCGATCTGCGTCGTCCTGGCCGACATCGGTGAAGCGTGAGGCACCAGGCATGATCCATTGCGGTGTATTTGGCTGTGCGCGGACAAGCCGCGCGAGCACACGGGCGAGTTCGCGACGTGTCATGACATGATTCGCGTCGAAGAAGACGCTGTCCGCGTCTGCCAGCCAGACGCCGCGCACGGCGAGCATGTTGGCGGCTTCAAAATGCAGCGCGTCCACCGGCAGATCCTGCCAGGGCCAGAGCAACAAGCCCGGGCCGCCGCAGCCACGCACGAGGCGCAGTTGCAGCTCGCGCACATGCTTCTGCGAACCAGCGATGGCTCGCGGCGGCACGCCATCACGCAGGCACATCCACGCCAGCGTGGCACTCGCTTGCCCGACGTGCATCATCTGGCCGTGCAAACGCAGCGCGCTCTGCACCACACTGCTCACGCCGATGTTCTTCGAGCAGCCGAGCAGGCCGTTCATCTGCACGGGAACAAGGCCGCGCAGCGGGAACATCACGCGATCCGTGTCCGTGTGCCAGCCGCGGGCCGGTGTCTGCACGTACAGCCACGGGCCGTTGCGATCTTCACCGATGAAACGGCGGCGCGTGGGATGGAAGTCGATGTTGAACTGAAATCCGAACACGCCATCCGGCACCATGACCTTCGCCCATTTCGGTTCGCGGCTTTCGGCGCGGATGTCCTGCTCGCGCAGCATGTAGAGCGCTTCCAGGCGCAAACCTTCGCGCACATACGGCTTCGGCGGCAGCAAGTCGGGCGTGCCGAACTCCGTGGTGAGCCTCATGTAGCGAAACGTCTGCGGAAAGTCGCCCACGCGGTCATGCACCGCCGTTTGCAGGTGGTGGAGCATGCCCAGCGCATGCTGCTTGGCGTCGTCGAAGATGATCTGCCGCTGCGCCGGCGTGAGATCGACGATGTTCTTCTTCGACGCACCGGCTTCGGTCTTCTCCAGCGCATCGACGACGCGCTGCGGCAACTGGCACAGCGGATAATCCTGCACCGGCCAGTTCAGAAACGTCGCCTCCGTGCCGGGTGCAAGATCGTTGTGCCAACGGTCCACGAGACGACGATGCGTGTAAACGCTCCAGCCCGACTGGCTGTAAATGCCCGCGCTCATGTCGCTGTCCACCCACGGTGGTGTTTTGTCGAGCTGGGCAAAAGAGCGCGGATCGTAGCTCGCGGGTTTGGGAATGGTGCTGTTCTTTCCGGCTTCACGCAGCACGAGGCACCACGAGAGCGGATTCATCTCCTGCTGACCGGCATCGTCGTAAGTTTCAGGCGCGCTCGCTTCACCGAAGCGCGATTTCAAATCGGCGCCCGCGCCGTATTTCGCGCCGCTGAGTCGGATCACATCGCCCCAGTCGGAGGAATCGAGCGTGAGACGTGCTTTGATCGTCAGCTCTGACTTCTCCGACAAGTCAGACCGCTGAAACGTGACCGAGGTCACCGCGCCTTTTTCCACCTGAACCTTCACCGGCTGCCAGCCGCGTTCGATGCGCAGCACGCCCGCATCGACGTAGGGCCTCACGAGTTCCTCAAAAATCTTCGCCGCCGCCGCCGGTTCGACCGTTTCGGTGCCGCAGTAGGCATTTCCAGGCGAGGGAAGGCCATACGTTTGCGAGTTGTGGGCGCGGATGCGTTGGATGACCTCGCTGTAAATGCCGCTGCGTGGAAAATTCACACGCCGTCCGTTCACGCCCGTCCATTCATCCGGACAACCAACCCCTTCCGCGCTGAACTGACCACCGAGCCATTCGATGTCATTCACCAGCACGATCTTCTTCACGCCAAGTCGCGCCGCCTGCACCGCCGCTGCACAGGCCGATTCATTGCCGCCGACGATGAGGAGGCCGGCTTCGATGACTTCGGCCTTCGCATGCACGACGAAGGCTGCGAACAGGAGGGTGATGATTCGCTTCATGAAGATGATGCTACGCCAGCGTCTGTCGCTGTGTTGCGGCAATCACACCCCCGCCACACGCACCGTCGCATAGCTCTTCTTGCCTTTGCGCAGGATGCAGAGCTTGCCGTCGAGGAAGTTTTCGGTGGTGAGCGTGGGAACGGCACCGGCGGCGACCTGGACGTTGTTGATGTAGAAGCCGCCACCTTTCAGCAGACGACCGGCATCGCCTTTGGAAGTCGCAAGACCGAGCGTGACGAGCAGATCGGGCACGGAAGGGATATTCGCGAGATCGACCTCGGTGGTCGGCGCAGACGCAGTGGCCTCGATGAGGGTGCTGACATCGGCGGTGGCGAGATCGGCACCACCAAACAGTGCCTGCGAGGCATTGATGACTTTTTGCAGCTCTTCCTCGCCATGCACCAGGCGTGTGACTTCGGCGGCGAGGCGTTTGTGGCCGCTGCGGAGTTCGGGGCGGGCGTTATGCTCGGCTTCAATGGCTTCGATCTCTTCGTGCGAGAGCAGGGTAAACTGGCGCAGGAAGCGCGGTACGTCGGGGTCTTCGGAATTGACCCAGAACTGGTAGAAGGCATACGGGCTGGTCTTGGCGGGGTCCATCCAGATGGCACCGGCCTCGGACTTGCCGAATTTTTTACCGGAACTCGTGGTGATCAGCGGGAAGGTGACGACGAAGGTGTGCTGGCCACGCAGTTTGCGCACGAGGTCGATGCCGGCGGTCATGTTTCCCCATTGGTCGCTGCCGCCGATCTGCACGGTGCAGCCGTGGCGCTCGTTGAGCACGACGAAGTCATACGACTGCAAAATCATGTAGGTGAACTCGGTGAACGAGATCCCTGTTTCGAGACGGGCGGCGACGGATTCCTTCGCGAGCATCCACGCGATGGTGAAGTGCTTGCCCACATCACGCAGCAGCTCGACGGCGCTGAGCTTGCAGATCCAGTCGGCGTTGTTCTCGATGATCGTTTTGTCGGGAACGAGGATGCTCCGGATTTGCGCCTCGATGCGCTTCACGAACTCGGCCACCGTCTCGGGCGTGTTCAGCGTGCGCTCGTTCGCCTTGCCGCTGGGGTCGCCGATCAAGCCGGTGCCGCCGCCGACGATGGCGATGGCCTTGTGCCCATGCTCCTGCACACGACGCAACGCCATGAGCGGCAGCAGGTTGCCGATGTGCAGGCTGTCCGCGGTGGGATCGAAGCCGCAATAGAACGTCTGCTGCGTCTTGAGGGCTTCTTTAAGGGCGTCGAGGTCGCTGCACTGCTTGAGCAGGCCGCGCCATTCGAGGTCGGCGATCAGGTCGGTCGTGGGCATGATGGGAAAAAATGACGAATGACGAATTCAGAATGACGAATTCAGAATGACGAGCTGCAATTCGACATTCGTCATTCGGATTTCGTCATTACGCTTTTATGGCGTCGAGCCTGGTTCGCTGCGCAGGAGTTGGGAGCCGTTGAAGCGTTCGTTGGGTCGGAAGAGCCAGCCGGGGCTCTCGTTGTGAATTTCCCAGCGACGCAGTTCGAACTCGGGCAGGACGAGGTTGCTGTTCGGGTCGAACACCTTGCGGCCCGTATAGCGGCCCCAGATGCGGTACTCGGTGTTGTGGTCGTCGCCGTAGGCGTAGCCGCCGTCGCTCGGCTGTTCGGGCAGGCGGTAGGGGATCTTCTGGTAGCGCTCGTTCATGATGACGAGGCGCGAGGTCTCCCACCCCTGACCCGGGCTGCGCAGGTAGCCCCAGAGGTGCGTGTGGTCGATGTAGAAGCGGCGGCCGATGTAGTAATCCCCGCGCGGCTCCAGGGCGATCTGACGGTGGCGGGCTTCCACCGCCATGGCCTGCTGCGGGGAGAGGCCGGTGGTTTCGCAGCCGGTGATGAGCAGGCTGAGAAGGCAGAACAAGAGGGAGCAGAGGGCGCGGCGTGGCATGGCGGCGCGCATTGTGAAGCGTGCGGGGGCTGTCGCAATGGGAAAGGCGCAAGTGGATGAAAGTCGCCGCACGCCGCTTTCGTGAACGGGCCATGCGTCTCCTGCTCTGCCTCGCCCTCTTCGTTTCATCCGCCTTCGCCGCCGACACGTCCTCCTTCGCCAAGGCTTCGGAGAACAAGCCGAACATCGTCGTCATCCTGGCTGACGACTACGGCTACGGCAGCGCGAACTGCTACGGGGCCGATGGGAAGCTGGTGCAGACGCCCAACATCGACCGGCTGGCGAAGGAGGGCCGCCGTTTCACGGATGCGAACACGACTTCGTCGGTGTGCTCGCCCACGCGCTACTCGGTGCTGACGGGCCGTTACTGCTGGCGCACCTCGCTGACGCATGAGGTGCTGGGCACGTTCTCGCCGCTGCATATCGAGACGACACGGCTGAACATGGCCTCGCTGCTCAAGAAGCACGGTTATCAGAACGCGGCGATCGGCAAATGGCACCTCGGCTACGGCACCGATGACGGCTCGCTCAAATGGCGCGCCGACTACACCGCCGAGCTTTCTCCAGGACCGCTCGACATCGGTTTCGACTACCACTTTGCCGTGCCAGCCAATCACGGCGATCTCACCGGCGTGTATGTCGAGAACCGCTTCGTCTATGGCCTGCGCAGCGGGAAGATTCCCGAGGGCATGAAACTGCATGCGCCGGACTCGGACGATCCGAACTTCAAAGCGACCTACCGCAAGGAGGACACTGAGAACGGACGTGCGACGATCCTCGAACTCGACGCCCCACGCCGTGTGAATGAACGCGTGATGCCCTACCTCACCACCAAGGCTGCGGAGTGGATCGCGCAGCAGAAGAAGGGGACGCCGTTCTTTCTCTACTACACGCCCGTCGCTGTGCACAATCCGGTGACGCCGGACAAGGACATCGCCGGACAGAGCCAGGCGGGTTCGTATGGCGACTGGATTCATGAACTCGACCGCAGCGTCGGCGGCGTCTTAAAGGCGCTGGATGACGGCGGTTTTGCCGACAACACGCTCGTCATTTTCACCAGCGACAACGGCGGCGTCTTTCATCCCGAACGGGACATGCCGCAGACGATGGCCTACAAGGCCGGACTCCAAGTGAACGGCAGCCTGCGCGGCAGCAAACACGACGTGTGGGAGGGCGGATTCAAGGTTCCCTTCCTCGTTCGCTGGCCCGGCAAGGTGCCTGCGGGCTCGGTGTGCGATGACATGATCAGCGTGGCCGACATCCTCGCCACCACGGCGACGATCGTCGGCGAAAAACTTCCCGCGGCAGCCACCGCCGCCGAGGACAGCTACAACGCGCTGCCCGCCTTCCTCGGTGCCAAAGATGCGCCGCCGACACGCGACCACATGTTCATTCACAGTGCCGACGGCGTGTTCGCCATCCGCAAAGGACCGTGGAAGTGGATCGAGGGTGTTCCCGTGAGCGACATCAAAGCCGGCGTGCGCAAATCACGCGCCAGCCAGTTCAAGCCGCAGCTTTACAACGTGAAGGACGATCCCGCTGAAACGACCGACGTGAGTGCGCAGCATCCCGAAGTCGTGAAGGAACTCAGCGCGCTGGTGAACCGCTGCCGCGACGGCGGCTACAGCCGCGAACTGCCGCCCATCGTGAAAATGAAGCCCGTGGCCGCACTGCCGCCTCTGGTGGGCGAGACGGTGATGGAATCCTCCTTCCAAACCATGCCCGAGAAGCCATGGAAGCTCACGCGGGGGGATTGGAAGGTTCATGACGACGCCATTTGGAATCCGAAGCCGCAAGCCGCAGAACAGGGCGCCACCTTGAGCGGACCACTGACCATCACCGACGGCACCCTGCAATATGAGATGAAGCTCAACACCGCCGGCCGCCACTCGCTGCGCATTCACACCGCCGGGAACAAGCACTCCTTCCGCGTCGTCGTGAGCAGCACGCAGATCGAGATCACCAAGAATCCGGACCAAGGCCAGGGCAAGGACCAGACCGAACCGCTCGCGCGACAGAAGATCAAGCTGAAGGCCGACGAGTGGCAGACGCTGCGGGTGACTTTTGCAGGCGATCAAATCACGGCCCAGATCGCCGGTGTGACGGCGAAGGCGACGCATCCGGTGATCGCTGAAGGCAAGGAGCAGCTCAACCTGATCGTGTTTGACGGCGAAGCCGGTTTCAAAAACCTGCGCGTGGTGAAGTAGGGCCGCCACGCGCCAGCGCGACGGTCAGCGGCAGCCAGAAGAGCAGTCCTTCAAAACGTGGAGCGGTTGCCAGAGAGGTGAGCGATTCACCGTCGAACAACAACCCGCCGCAGCCGAAAGCGAGCAGCGCGATCCAGGTGGCGTCGTCGTGGCGGGCGATGCGGCACGCGCGTCGGACTCCGATGCCGAGCAGAGCGAGAAGCAGTCCGATTCCGATGATGCCGCCATGAACGAATGTGGCAAAGAAGGCGCTGTGCAGGTGCGACATCATCGTGATGTCACCTTTTGCCTGAAGCTCGCACTGCCAGATTTCGTGCACCCCCCACTGGCCGGTGCCGCACCAGAGATGGTCCATCGCATGCCATCCGGCGCGATAGATGTCGAGCCGGCCGTTGTCGCCACGTTCGACGGCGGCGTGAAAGTGATGCGTGATGTCGTTCGCGGTCGCGACGGCCTCGGTGGTGGAGCGCCATTGCGCGACGCGAGACAGCAGCGGTGCACTGGTGAAGTAGATCGCTCCCGTGACGATGAACACACAGGCCGCCTTCGTGCCACGACGCCAGCCACGAGCGATCCACAACGCCGCATGACCGCACACCATGGCCAGCATGGCTCCGCGACTGCCCGTGAAAAACGCCGCGAGTTGCAGCAGCACGATGGCCGCCCACACGAGCCGCCGTGGCGTGGTTGCAGGCTCCTTTTCCACCTGCGCGACAAGCCACACGGATGCAAAACCGAAGATCAGACCGGTGCAGACAGGATTGAGACCGCCATGCACGAGCAGGTTGGTGAGCCGCTCGCCTGTGTGATGGCCCGGCAGGACGAAATAGGAAAGAACGAGGCTGATCAGGGCGGCGAAGGTGCTCGTCACACCCGTCACCCAGCCCATGAGGCGCAGTGCGTCACCTTTCTGCGCCAACTGCCACACGAGCACTCCAAACATCACGAGCAGGACGAGACCGAGGATGCCGCGGAGGATTTCAGACATGTCAGGACTCTGCGTGAACGCCGCGCCGGAGCAGGAACGTGCCGTCATCCAGAACAGAAAAGCGCATGCCGACACGCAGCCTGTATCCGTCGGCAAGTGTTTGAGACGGGGTGTCCAGTCCAGCCAGTGGATCGCAACTGATCCGGCGAGCAGCAGCCAGCCGAGATGCAGCCAGACGTTTGGCAGGCAGGCATGACCTGCCACAAAACCGATCACGGCGAGCTGCAGCACCCACGCCGACATCACGGAGCGGCGCAACGCGGAGGATGCGAACCCGTTCGTGACTGTGGGCGCGAACGTTCTCATGCCAGCCAGAGCCCGGTGGCCAGGAGGGCAAGCAGCAGTGCGCAGGAAAGTGCGCCAAACGCCGACCCCTGCCATGACAGGGGCTGCACCACGGCCTCGGCCGGATTGTAGGGATGATAATACACGGGCACTTCGACGCCCTGCGTGAGGCGGGTGATGAACTGCGTGGTCAGGCCCGCGGCATTGCGAACCGCCGGATGCGTGTAGCGGCTGCCTTCGAAGGTGTGTTCTCCCACGGTGTAGGAATACTTCAGCACCGGATCATAGAGCAGGCAGCCGTCCGAGTTTTTCGTCTTGCCACGCCGCATTTCCGCCGTGAGCACGCGGCCTTGAGTCTGCCGCCAGCCGCGCATGGACCATGCGGCGCCAAAGCGGCGCAGAAAGTAAATAAAGGCGAACAGCGCGAGCACTGTCCCAAGGAGAAGCATCGTCATGAGCGGGATCGTCATAGGGCGTTGATGGGAGGCGTCCCATCATGCGACGAAGTCATGCGTGATGCATGAAACAGTATCGCCACATCAGCCCTGCTTCCGGCCAATGAAGATGCCGTAGCTCCAGAGACCCGCGTAGGCGGTGAAGCGCTCGTCGAGCAGCGGGGTGAACTTTTCTCCCAGCAGGGGCCAGAGATGCTTCTCCATGCGCACGTGATTCACCCCCATCCAGTTTCGAAACCAGGGGAAACGGGAATGGGAAAAATCCACGACGGCGATGCAGCCGCCGTCCTCAAGATCGTCCCAGGCGGCGCTGATCGCCTGCTCCCAGCCGGGGTTGAACATGGACAGCGCATACGAGAACAGGACGAGGTCGAACCGCGTGTGGCCTTGATGGACGGGCGCCGAATAGGAGCGGCGCAGCAGCGTGGTTTTGTCGTCCGGCACCTTCCTGGCCGCGATGGCGAGCATTTGCTCCGAGAGATCCACGCCGGTCAGGTGTGCCGAGGGGAAGCGCCGCCGCAGCCCGGGCAGATTGCGACCGGTGCCGCAGCCGACTTCGAGGATGCGCTGAGGGGTGGCCACGCGGGCGACACGCTGGAGGATCTCCTCCCGCCCAAACAGGAAGCTCCAGCGCGTGGCGTCGTAAATGCGCGAGTGAAACTGGTAGTAGCGCTCCAGCGCCGTTCCGGGGCCTTTGGCGCCCGATTGAATGTCCGCCGCGCTCATCATCGCACCTCCGCGAAATGCAGGCTGCCATAGGTGCCGACGCGGTCGAGCTGATGCAGGGCCTCGGTGCGTTCGGGGAAGAAGCGCAGGCGGGCCTGGATCGATTCAGGCACGAAGTCGATGTTGATGCCGGCGGAACGCATCAAGATCTTCGCTCCTGGAGCGCTGTTGGCGAGAATCAGCTCCCATTCTTCAAGAAGGGCGGCGGTGTCATGTGCGGCGAGCCAGTCCTGATGATCCAGCAGCACGAAGTGCGTGTAGGCGCCGGGATGCTCACGCAGGAAGTTGGAAACCGTCGTGGTGTGGCTCTTCAGGCGGTCCACGCGTGACTGGAGGGTGGCGAGGTTTTCCTGCTTCAGGTAGTTCGGGCAGCAGCCCAGCGTGTAGGAACCCGTCATGTACACGCGCCAGAAATAATTGTCTGCGATGGGCAGCTCGGTGAAGACGTGGCGCAGCTTGTCCTTCACGTAGGCGGTCAGCCCTCCGGGATAGGAATCTTGGATGAGCTTGATCTGCGGACGCGGCACGCCGAGCAGCGTCATCAGCGTGGGCTGGCGCAGCAGCCAGTTGCTGAACGGCCCCCAGATCTCGCGCTCGAAGAGCTCATAGGCCGCGCGTTGTTCCTGCAGGGAACGGGCGTCGAGCAGGCAGGTGGCGAAGTTTTTCACATTCGGGCGCAGCTTGAAGAGCGCGTTGCCCATCACGTACGCGGCGATGCCGGAGGTGCCGTGGTAGTAGAACGATTTTTTGAGGCTGGTGGGATTGAAGAAGCCGATGCGTTTGTCCCAGAACTTCCGTGCCGGTTCGGACAACGTGCTGCGCAGACGGGCGTAAACGGCCGCGCATTCAGCGTGCGAGCCGAAGCCGAACATCTCAAACAGTTCTTTGAAGCCGCCCTTGCGAATGAGGGCCTGCTTGAGTTCCAGCAGGGCGTTCTGGCGGTAGTTCATGTCCACCGCGTGAATCTCCGCCGGATCATCAAGAAGGTAATCGAGCGCGTTGCAGCCGGCGCTGGTGATCATGACCACGCGGCTGTCGCGACCGAGCTTCATCAACTGCCGGTCGAGCCGCGGATCCTCCCACGCCGTGTTGTAGATGAGGTTGGAGTTGTGAACATGGCGGAAGACCATGTCGTGGGCCGATTTCAACATGTGAACCGGGCGGCGGGGCGGTGATTCTTTCAGCATGATCACGAGGAGGTGATCATGTGTTCACGCGAAACGTGATGATGAGCCAGTGAACGAGTGTGTTTGTTTCGTCACACGGAGCCGTTGGCCTGATCCGCCTCCGGCTCAGTAAAGCAGGAAGCCGATCTCGCTGTCCGTGAGCTGGGACGTGTCATCAACGGCAAGCAGCGCCTGCGTGTCGAAGGTGGCCTCCCACGGGGTTTCCGCCTCCGGAAGCAGGGGAAGATCCGGAAGGCTCATCTCAGGGACTTGCTGCTTTGCGAGCCGGGGCTCGGAGGCAGGCAGAGTTTGGAAAATGACGACCGCCAGAGCGATGGCGGCCACGGCCACCGTGGCAAAGGCCCACTTGCCGGCAGGCGCGGCGAACGAGACTTCCTCCCACCATGCGCGCAGCGCGGCGAGCCAGCCGCGATTCTGCGGTGTCTGGCGGGCGGCACGGACCACGTTCTGGGTGAAATTGGAGCGCACCTCGACTTGGCGGGCGTGGGCCAGCAGCTTGGCGACGGGGTCTTGGGGCGAAAACGGTTCCATGATGTCAAAAATTAACCGTGGCGGCGGCCCAAAGTTGCAAAATTTCTCAGCCAGGAGGCCATTCCAGGCTGCGGCCGGCCAACAGGTGCACATGCAGGTGCGGCACGGATTCACCGGCGTCCTTGCCGTGATTGATCACGAGGCGAAAGCCTTTGCTGCGGTCCTTGATGCCGAGTTTGTCGGCGATTTTGCCCGCCGCGAGCAGCAGAGATCCCAGCGTGGCCTGATCTTCCGCTCCAGCCTCGCCTACACGCGGAATCAGCTTCTTCGGCACGATCAGGATGTGCGTCGGAGCCTGCGGATTGACGTCGTTGAAGGCGGCCACCAGCTCGTCCTCATAAACAAGCGGGGCCGGGATTTCACGGTCGATGATTTTTTGGAAAATGGTCTTCTCGGACATGGCGGGTTAACGGAAAAGTTCAGGCTGCCGCCCGTCGCGCGGACGGCGTTCGCCCAGGCTCTTGATTTCGTCGATGAACTCGCCCACGTCCTCAAACTGGCGGTACACCGAGGCGTAGCGGACGTAGGCCACATGGTCGATGGCCTCCAGGCGGCGCATGACCTTCGCGCCGATCACCGTGCTCGGAATTTCGCGGTAGCCTTCTTCCTCAAGCTCGTTGGCGATGTCGTCCACGAGCTGTTCGAGCTGCTCCATCTTCACGGGACGCTTCTCGCAGGACTTGCGCACGCCGCCCAG
>DAORHS010000047.1:0-12459 GCA_035438165.1 Prosthecobacter sp. | reverse complement strand
ACTTGTTTTTCCCGTTCTAAAAAGGCCTTGAGTCGGGGCGTCTGCGGCTGGGGTTTGGGGCTGGGGTTGGACTCCATCCCCCGGTCATCCCCCTTGTCATGCTCCGAACGGATCACCAGACCGTCGGCAAAAATCCGCCGGTCGGGTTCACTTCCAAGACTGCCGCCGCTCTGCTCACACACATCCCGCGCAAAACTCATCAGCCGTTCCACCGCTGGCGGGCTCAGTTCCTGCGGCCCATACCCCGGATCCCCTGTCTGCACCCGGGCACCATAAAGCAATTGCAAAGTCCGCCCGAGCCAGCGCACACGTTCCACCCCTTGCCTCGGTGCCTGCAGCCGGGTGCCCGCCTCCACCAGCGCGTCCAGCACCACCTCATGCAGCCCGGCGGAAACTCCCAGTTCCTCGCTCAACACCGCCGTCAGCGCGCCGGGCGTGAAGTCATGCCCCGCTTCGCGCTGGAGGATCAGCTCCAGCATTTGCTGGTAATAAATCATGAGAAAGCGGCCCGTGGACAGTTCCGGCGTCTCTTCCTGCTCTGCTTCCCGCTTCGGGTCCACCCACAGCAGCTCCCACTCCCGGCGTTTGTTCACATAGGCGGCGGAGACAATATGCAGCTTCACGCGCTTGCCATTCACCTGCCGGATGGAGCGCGCCTGCTGCTTCCAGTCCGTGATCTCCTGGGGTTGGGGCCGGCTGCTGCGGCCCTTGCTTTCAAACACATGCCACTCCCCGTCCACATCCAGCCCCAGAAAATCCGGCCGCCGGCCGTTCTCGTCCGTCTTGATGCGCATCTGCGGCTGGTGGATGCGCAGCGTCTCCACATCCAGCAGCCAGGGAATCTTCAGTTCCTGCAGCGCAGAGTGCGCGCAAAAGGTGTTGCCCACCAGGAAGGACTTCTGCCCCTTGATCGTTGCGCCCTCCTCCAGAAAGGCCCGGGTGGGCTTGGGCACCGGGCCGCTCATGTCCACCACGCTGTGCAGCGCCAGCACCCGTGCCGCCAGTTCCGCACACACATCCTGACGGCTCACTTTTTCCTGCGGATCACGCCCGGCGGCGATGGCCGCCCGTTCCAGCGCCAGCCTGGACACCGGCATGTCCTTCACCTGGTCTTCCTCGTCCGGAAAGGCTTGCTTCTGGAAGTTCACGCGGTTCATCGGCGCGTTCTAGCGGGAGCGCCACGCTCTGACAAGCCCGGATTTCCAGAGATCCGTCCGATCAAGCAGATCAGACAGATCCGTCCGATCTCCCTCAGCCTCACACCAGCCGCGTCCTGCCGGTGAGGAGTTCCTGCATCATGGCCTGCTTCAGGGCGCGGGTCTTCTCCCGCCGCTGCTCCAGCACCGCCAGCTCCCCGTCCATCTCACTCAGCACCGTCGCGATGGCGGTTTGTTCGGGGACTTTGGGAACAGGCATCTTCAGCTTGGCGATGTTCGTCTTGCTGATGCCGGAAACTTTCGTGCCCACCGCGTAGAAAAGAAATTGCTGCCGGATGGCCGCAGTTTGGAAGCAATAACGCCGATACTCATGCGCCAGCTCATCGGTTTTGCTTTTGGCGACGATGGTGTGAAGGCCGGAGATGAACGGCTTCTTGTCCTTGTTCACCACGACGACATGCCTGCTCGCTCCTTCGTCGTCCTCGGAAGCATCCACGAAAACGACATCGCCATCTTCGAGCAAGGACTTTGACGCGACTCTCTTGAGCGGGATGTCGAGCTTGGGGATGTTCTGATAATCGGCCCGCACATCAACGGTCGTCTTCGTCGCTCCGTGGATGTCGCCGTAATGCAAATAGCAGTGGCCTTCCGATGAAAGCTGGTCACGGGACGCTGAGTAGCCGCCACTGAAATTAAACAGCTCTCCGAAGGTCTTCACTTCCCACTCGCCGTGGAAGCCGGGGAGGCGGGTTTGGCCGGTGAGGAGTTGCTGCATGGCGGCCTGTTTGAGGTCGCGCTTCTTGGCGATCAGCCGGTCCAGCCCGCCCAGCAGCCCATCCACATCGCTCAACGCCTCAGCGATGGCTTGGAGTTCGCTGACAGACGGGGGAAGCGCGATTTGGAAGTCCTTTAGGTTTTGGAGGTTCAAGCCGGGCTTGCTTTGTCCTGACTGGCTACCCGCTATCTGCGCGTTACCGGGAGAGTTGGGAGACAGGTAGCGGCAAACGAATGCACCTCTGGCGGGCTCTTTCAGTCGGACCAGTCCGACGTGCTGGCTGATGTAGGCTTCATCAAACGTCTGCTCCACCAAGGCGACATTGCCAACGCTGTTGCCAGTGATGGTGATCAACAAATCGTTTGGCTTTACTTTGGTGCGGTTGCCCTCCGCTCCGTTCGGCGGTGAGACATACTGAACATCTTCAAAGCTGAGTCGTCCGTCTCGCACGTTTTGGCTGCGAATGAACAACGCGCCGCTTTCCGAATAGAACTGCGCCCAGCCTCGCGAACCACTGGTGACGAAATCAGACAGCTCGCTCAGCGGCTTCATCTCCCACTCCTCCGGGATGACGCCGACTTCGGTCTGCTTGTAGCCGGGTTTCACTTCCATACGGCTCCCATCTTTTGGAGGTGTTGGTCCACTTTCGCCGCGAGAGCAGCCACCTCATCGGTGAGCTGCGGCAGCGGGGTGGCGTAGCGTTCGGCGAGCTGGCGGATGCGGCCGGTGAGGGTCTGGGAGACGCGGTCCAGCTCCCCCTGCACGGCGGCGGCGAGGGTGGCGAGCCATTTGTCGTCCACGACGAGGGTCTGGATCTCCGCCACGCTGAGCTGCGGATACTTTTCGTAGGCCCGGAGGTCGAGCGCGGCCTCGGCCTCACGCAGGGCTTTCTTGTGCTCCGCCTCCTCGGCGGTGAGCTTCAGCCACTGCTGAAGCACGGCGGCTTCTTCCTGTGATCCGTCCGATCCGACGGATCGCTCGGATCTCAGTTCTTTGAGGCGGGCGGTGATCTCTGGCTTCGCCACTTTGTCCAGGCTGCCAAGGTAGCCTTCCTCTCCCCCATGCTCTTCCTCCAGCTCGGCCAGGGCGGCGGTGGTGGCCTCCAGCGCGGCCTGCCGGGCATCGAGCGCGGCCTGCTCTTTGGCGAAGTAGCGGGCAACGATGAGCGCCTTTGGCAGCAGGTCACAGGCCCAGCCTTTGTCCCGGGTGCGGCCCTTTTTGTCCGTCTCCAGGATGCGGTAGGTCCGTGCCACCCAGCCATCGGCGGCGATCATGTAGCAGTCGTCCTGCATGGTGGCGGCCCAGTAGTCCATGAGGTGCTGATAGACGTCGTAGGCATCCACGAGGCCGGGAGATCCGACCGATCTGACGGATCTCTCTGATCGGTCGGACCTGTCTGAAAAAGCCGCCAGCAGGCTCTCTCCCAGCGCCTCCACCAAGGCTTTGGGATGGCTGCCGGGTGCCAGGCCTTTGAGCAGCGGGACGTTGGCGGCCTGCCACTTCGTGAAGAGTTTCTTGGCCTTCGCCGTGAAGGCGGTGAACTCGGGGTGGGCGAAGATGCTGGCTTTGATTTCGGACTGCGGAATGCGGAGGGCGGAATAGCCGGGGCGCAGCGTCTCAAACAAGGCGGAGCGCAGGCCGGGCATGATCTTCCAATAAGGGCCGAGGGCGTCGAGGTCGCGGTCGGGGATGCCGCCGCGCAGGTGGGCGTCGATGTCCTGGAGGTCCTCCGGCTCGGTGCTGTCGATGTAGCGCGGGAGGTTGAGGTTGTAGTCGTTCTTCGGGTCGGCGATCTCGCTGACGGGCACGAGGCGGGCGTAGCGGGGATCGCTCTCGTCCTGGCGGGTGAAGGTATCGACGATCTTGTGCAGGTCCTGCTCGCGGAGGCGGTTCTTCGGGCCGTCCTTCATGAAGCCCTTGCTGGCATCCATCATGAAGATGGCCTTCCGCTGCGCCGCGCCTTCCTTGTCGAGCACCAGGATGCAGGCGGGGATGCCGGTGCCGTAGAAGAGATTGGCGGGCAGGCCGATGATGGCCTTGATGACACCGCGCTGAATCAGGTTCCGGCGGATCGCGGCCTCGGCATTGCCGCGGAAGAGCACGCCATGCGGCAGGATGCAGGCACCTTTGCCGGTGCTCTTCAGGCTGCGCAGGATGTGGAGGAGGTAGGCGAAGTCGCCCTGCTTCGCCGGAGGCACGCCGTAGCCCTCGAAGCGCTGGAACGCGTCCTCCGCCGGATCGAAACCGGTGGACCAGCGCTTGTCACTGAAAGGCGGATTGGCGACGACGTAGTCGAACGTTTTCAAGGCGCTGCCGTCCTTGAAGAACGGTGCCGCCAGGGTGTTCCCCTGCTGGATCTCCGCCGTGGCGTAGTCATGCAGGATCATGTTCATGCGCGCCAGACCGGCGGTGGCCACGTCCTTCTCCTGCCCGTGCAGGGTCACGCGCACCGGTTTGCCATGCCCGGCCTCGTCCCCCACCTTCAGCAGCAGGGAGCCGGAGCCGCAGGTGGGGTCATAAATGGTGGTGGCGTTCGTCGTCTCAGCCTGCCGGATGCCAAGAATCTGCGCGATGACGCGGCTGACCTCCGCCGGGGTGTAAAACTGCCCTTTGCTCTTCCCGCTCTCCGTGGCGAAGTGGCGCATGAGATACTCGTAGGCATCACCGAGAAGGTCGTCGCCATCGGCGCGGTTGCTGGAGAAATCGAGCGCGGGGTTTTGAAAGATGCCGATGAGGCTGTCCAGGCGCTCGACCATCTCCTTGTCACTGCCCAGCTTGCTGGCGTCATTGAAGTCGATGCCGCCGAAGGAGAGTTTGTTCTCCTTCTCCAGCGGCGCGATGATCTCCTTGTTGATGCGGTCGCCGATGTCCTTCTGCCCCTTGAGCAACACCATGTCCGCAAAGCTGGCCCCTGCCGGAACGGTGATGCTGGCGTAGTCCTGCCCGGCATACTTGTCGCTGACGTACTTGATGAAGAGCAGGACGAGGACGTAGTCCTTGTATTGGGAGGCATCCATGCCGCCGCGCAGGTCATCGCAGGCAGCCCAGAGGGAGGAGTAGAGTTCGGACTTTTTGACGGCCATGAGGTGGTTGCCCATCCAAGCCGGGGAGGACTCCGATGGCAAGGATTTGCGCTGCCGAAGCCGGAGGGAGGACCGAGAGATGGCCGAAAAAGCGAACGAGGCTCAAAATGGACCGGATCTTTGGCCCTTCTTGTCTCCTTTTTGGCGTCCCTGAAACCGATTACCCCGCCGGAAAGCCTGCCCCGGAGGCAGAGGCGCTTTGGCACACGGAACGATTTACCCGCCTCAGGTGCGCTTTCACGCGCCACGCGTACACCGTCACCTGCCGTGCGTACCCTGTGACGCGCCTCAGGTGCCTCGTAACGTACCACACGTACATCGGCATCGAACGACCGGAACAGCGCCTCTGGCGCGGAGTCCCCCAGAATTTGCCCCCGGCAGGACGACCGTCCGCCGCCGGACAAGCCCGGAGCCTCAGAACTGCCCGACCTGGCTGGCGAGTACCTTGCCTGGCTCGTCCAGTTGCAAGACTGGGTCGTTCAGTCGTCCGCCTTGCCTCCTCGTCCTCGCGCACGGGTCGCAAGTCTCCCAACTCAGAAAAGAATCGAGACAAGCGTTACATTAAGACTGTGAACAAACTCGGTGGATAACCCTCCTGATTCCTTCCACCCCCCGATCCCTGATCTGGAACAGGGTCGTCCAAGCGGAAGATTTCGATGCCAGCCGCCTCATCTGCCTCTCTCGTTATTTCAGGTCTTCTCTGACTCATTCAGTCACCGGCGCAGATTCCATGTTTATACTCCATGAACCTCTGCACCTCAGATACTTAAGCCTTGCTATTCACATTCAATCGCCCCCGACTATTTGCAACGCTTGAGCCAATGATTACCCCATCCTTCAATATCCATTCAATTACTTTAACATCGTTACATTAAGGGGCGAGCCACCTGTCCCCCCTTCGCTTCAGCACTCGAAAGCGGCTGGGAACAACGTCAGGGAGCCACGGAAAACCTTCCACGCCTCACATTGCCACGCCCCGGTGACTGCCAGGGCTCCACGTCAGGCTTAGAGAACGAAAATAACGTTACATTTAGATGCTTTCCAAAGGCAATGAACACCTTGGGACCCGCATTGAGGGAGGTTTCACTCTGTCTGACCGGGTGACGGACGGGCGGGTTGATGGACGGCGGAGCCGGTCCCTCCACGGTCTCCGACGGTGGTCGTCGCGCCACCCCGCGCACCCTCCCAGGGTGGTGACACCGATTCATTCCAGCAGCGCTGGCGGTCAGCAGGAGCCCCCTTCCCCGAGACGCCGGAGACCGCTCCGCCAACAGGCGGGATGACCGGGACGGGCCGCCCGCCTCAGGCCGTCTTGATCCAGCCGGCCATGGCTCCGCATGGCACGGCAGGCACGCCTTCGGCACCGCTCAGGAGAATTTCCCCGCTTTCAATGATGCCGCCAAAGACGCTGAACTCCTGCCGCATGAGGTGCTGAAGGGTGGTGGGCGAGACCGCCCCCTGGCGGCAGGTGACGAGGACGCCAATGGGTTTGTCCGAGAGCAGGCCGCTGGCGGTGCCGAGCAGCGCACCGAGGTCACGCTCGACCTCGAAGCCGCGCTTCCCCTCCTTCGGCATCTGGGGGTCGATGAGGATGAGGTCGTAGCGGGCGGCCTGGGTGCGCTCGCGCTGGACAAATTTGACGGGGTCATCGACCACCCAGCGGATGTCCCGGTTGGCGAGGGTGTTGATGGCGGCGTGGTCGCGGGCGCGCTTGATGGCGTCCGCCGAGGCATCGACATGCGCCACCGCCGCGCCGGCCTGAGCCGCGGCGAGGGTGAAGCCGCCTGCGCCGCCGAAGAGATTCAGCACCCGGGCGGGCCGCCGCTGCTGGTCGAGAAACGCCGCGCACCAGGCCTCCACGCGTTCCCAGCACTCCTCCAGCTCGGGAGCGAGGGGGCGCAGACCGCCCATGGGAGAAAGCCAGAACCGCAGGGGCCCGATGCGGAGCTTGAGCGGCTCTTTGAGGTCGCGTTTGAGATCCACGGCGCGACGCCATTCCGCGCCGGAGAGTTTGCGCCGCCACCAGGCCGCATGGCAGGCCCGGGAGGAGACGAGCGGGCCGAGCTTTTCGAGCACGCGCCCTCCGCCGCTGTCGAGCAGCTCATAGGAATCGTTGTCCGCTTCGTGTTCAGTCATGAGGGGGATCCGAGGTGGCGCTGATACAGACCGTCGAGCCGGTCGAGCATGTGATCAAGGCTGTGGTTTTGCTCCACCGCGAGACGGCCGTCCTGACACCGGCGCCGGGTTTCCTCCGGCTGGTCGATGGTCTCGGCGATGAGCCGGGCGAGCGCCTGCGCATCGCCGGAGGGGAAGATGCGGCCGGTCCGGCCGTCCCGAATGATCTCGGGAATGCCGCCGCAGTCGCTGCCGACCACGGCGGTGCCGCAGGCCAGGGCCTGCAGGCCGATCTGAGGCACGCCCTCGTGCTTGAGGGAGGGAATGCAGAGCACATCGAGCGCACGCAGGATGTCCGGCACGTCCTCGCGATGGCCGGTGAACTGCACCTCGCCCTCGACGCCGTGCTTCCGCGCCATGGCGGCGAAGTTTTCCGTGGGAGCCCCGCCGCCGACGACGACGAATTGAAAGTCGCGCCCGGCCTCCCGCAGCAGGCGGACGGCATCAAAAAAGCTGGCGTGCCCCTTCCATGAGCGCAGCACGGAAATCATGCCGATGACCGGCGGGGCGCCCGGGCCAGACCGTACCGGCAGCTCCGCACAGGGGCCGTCCGGATGAAAACGCCGCACGTCGATGCCGGTGGGCAGCGTGGTGATGTGATCGTCCGGCAGGTGGAAGATGCGCTGGAAGTGATCCGTGATCTTTTGGCTGGTGGTCAGCACATGGTCAGCAAAAGTCGTGTAGGCATGCTTGCTGACGGCGGGGTTCGGATAGCTCACGTCGATGTGGCGGCTGCGGATGAGCAGCGGCGTGCGTGCCAGCCGCGCGGCGATGCCGAGGAGCCAGCCGTCACGGGAGCTGTGGGTGTTCACGATCTGGATGCGCTCGCGGCGCAGCCAGAGCGCCAGCCGCACCGCGTCGATGGGAAGCAGCCGGCGGTCGAACGCGCAAGCCCTCACGCCCATGCCTGCGGCTGTGGCCCGCTTGAAGAGCTGGCTCTTCGGATGCGCCACCAGCCACACGGGGCAGCCCCGGCTTTGAAACCCGGCCAGCTCGGCCATGACCCGATGCTCCTGCCCGCCCCAGCCACGGGAGGCTTCGGAATGCAGGATGCGCCAGCGGGTGTGGGGGTCGATGGAAGGAGGGGTGGTGTGCAAGGCTCAGTTCCTTGTCCGCCCCCGGCCAAAAAGAAAGTGGAAAAACACGCCGCCAATCCCGGCGCACAAAGAACTGTCTTTCTTCGTTGCACGCGGCAGCGGCAAATTCCAAGGTGAAGGCTGACACGATCCCACGCCGCCGCTCCGGAGAGTGCCTGCCAGAAACGACGATATGTCTTCGCAAAACGCCACCAATCTCACCCAGACCCACTATCTCATCGCGACCTCCGAGCGCGAAGTTTTAACCGGGCATCATGGCGTGGTGGTCTGGATGACGGGCCTCTCGGGGGCGGGCAAGTCAAGCATCGCCGTGGGGCTCGACCATTATTTGAACCAGCAGCGGCAGCACTCCTTCATTCTTGACGGTGACAACCTCCGCTCCGGCCTGTGTGCCGACCTTTCCTTCAGTGACGAGGACCGGCATGAAAACATCCGCCGTGCGGGCGAAGTGGCCAAGCTCATGGCCGAGGCCGGGCTGATCGTGATCTGCGCCCTCATTTCCCCCTTTGCCGCCGACCGCCAGGTGGTGCGCGAGAGCTGCGCGAAGTCCTCCATCCCGTTCATGGAGGTGTTCATCAACGCCCCCTCGAGGTCTGCGAGCAGCGCGACCCGAAGCGCCTCTACCAGCGCGCCCGCGCCGGCACCATCCCCGGCTTCACCGGCATCGACTCCCCGTATGAGGCACCGGTCAATCCGGAAGTCGAACTGCGCACCGACCTGAACACGCTGGAGGAATGCATCCGGCAGCTCGCGGAGCGCATCCTCGAAAAGACCGTTCTGGACGCCGCCGCCTGATTTCCCCTTCCCTTTCCGAGACCTGTTTTTCTCATGAGTCGAAAAGTCTGCATCGTCGTCACCGCCCGCCCGAGTTACTCCCGCATCCGCAGCACCATGCTGAGCCTGCGCGACCTGCCCGGCGTGGAACTGCAGGTCGTGCTCGCGGCATCCTCGCTGCTCGATGTCTATGGCAACGTGGCCGAGTTCATCGTGAAGGACGGCTTTGAGGTGAACGCCCGCGTTTACAGCGTGGTGGACGGCGCCAGCCGCCTGACCGCCGCGAAGACCACCGGCCTGGGCCTCATCGAACTGGCCACGGTGTTCGACAATCTGAAGCCCGACCTCGTGGTGACGATCGCCGACCGCTTCGAGACGATGTCCACCGCCGTGGCGGCCGCCTACATGCACATCCCGCTGGCGCACATCCAGGGTGGCGAGATCACCGGCTCCATCGACGAAAAAGTGCGGCACTCCATCACCAAGCTGGCGGACACGCACTACGTCTCCACCGACCAGGCACGTGATTACGTCATTCGCATGGGCGAGCCGCCCGAGCGCGTCTTCAAGACTGGCTGTCCGTCCATCGACATCGCCTCCGAGGTGCTCAAGTCACCCGAGCTGTCCGTGGACGTATTCGAAAAATATGGCGGTGTCGGCCACATCCTCGACATCTCCTCCGGCTTCGTCCTGCTGATGCAGCATCCGGTGACCAACGAATCTGATACCGCGCGCAAGCAGATGGACGCGTCCCTCGAAGCCGTGCGCCGTCTCGGCATCCCGGTGCTGTGCTTCTGGCCGAATCTCGACGCCGGCTCCGACGGCATCTCACGTGCAATCCGCATCTTCCGTGAGAAGGGGCTGGACGAGAACTTCCACTTCTTCAAGAACATCGCCGGCAACGACTTCCTGCGCCTGCTGCTCAAGTCGCGCTGCATCGTCGGCAACTCCAGCGTGGCGATCCGTGAATGCTCCTTCCTCGGCGTGCCCGCAGTGAACGTCGGCACCCGCCAGCAGGGCCGCGAGCACGGACCGAACGTGCTGCACGCGGGCTATGATGCGGACGAGATCCACGCGGCGGTATCGAAACAGCTCGCGCACGGCCATTACGAGTCCTGCCATCTGTATGGCGACGGCCTGGCGGGCCCGCGCATCGCGAAGCTGCTGGGCGAAGTCCCGCTCGAAACCGCGAAGAAACTCAACTACTGACCCCACCGCATGTATCCCTCCCCTTTGAGCCGGCCCGAGCGCATCCAGAAGCTGGCGTATGATTTCGACGCGCAGCCGAAAAAGCGCATCAGCCGCTGTAACCTCTCCGGCGCAACGGATCTCATCACCATCACGCACGTGGACCGCTACGGCTACAAAGCCCGCGCCGACCTCTGCCGCACCTCGGGTCTCGTATTCCTCAATCCGGTGATGACGCAGGAGGCCTACACCGAGTTTTACATCCACACCTACCGCCCGCTGGTCAGCGCGTTTCACAACCGCCTCATCGACCCCAAGTCGATCCAGGACGAGCAGCGCGCCTATGCCGCGGAGGTGATCCAGTTTGTCGCGCCCGAGTTCGCCAACCGTCCGATGAAGCAGTTGCTCGACATCGGCGGCTCCACCGGCGTGGTGGCGGAGGAGTTCATCAAGGCCTTCGGCTGCAAGGCCACCGTGGTCGATCCCGCGCCGGACGAGCTCACCTTTGCCGGTGAGATGGGCATGCGCGCGATTCCCGGCTTCATCGAGGACGTGGATGTCGGCAGCGGCACCTATGATTTCGTGATGATCTGTCAGAGCATTGACCACCTGCTCGATGTGGATCTCGCCATCCAGCGCATGCGCGACGCGATGACCGACGACGGCGTGTTCTTCATCGACATCGTGGACTTCCGCGCGGCCTATCTGCGCAACCAGCGCATTGAGGATGCGATCAAGATCGACCATCCCTATTACTTCACCCGCCAGACGATCGAGGCCTACCTGCGCAAGCACGGCCTGCGCGTCGAGCGCATGAACTTCGCCGCCGACCACCTGCACGTCGGCTTCCTCTGCCGCAAGTGCGAGCCGGTGAAGGATTTCCTGCCGGACGCGGCATGGATCGAATCGTTCATCGACGAAATCCGGCAGATTCAAAACGCGCCGCTGGCCCTGCGTCATGGCTAAGCCGCGCATCATCGGCCTGATCCCCGCGCGTGGCGGCTCCAAGGGCATCCCGGGCAAGAACCTGCGTTCCCTCGGCGGCAAGCCTTTGCTGCAATGGGCCTTCGAAGCGGCGAAAAACTCCGGCGTGGTCGAACGCGTCCTGCTTTCCACCGACTCGGAGGAAATCGCCGCGCTCGGACGCCAGCTCGGCATCGAAGTCCCCTTCCTGCGTCCTGCCGAACTCGCGCAGGACGATACGCCGATGATCGCAGTATTAAAACATCTCATCGAACATCTGCGTGCCAGCGGCGACGTGCCGGACGCGATCATGCTGCTGCAGCCCACCGCGCCCTTGCGCCGTGCAGCGCATTTGAAGAAGGCGGGTGAACTGCTCATTCCCGACGACGTGGACTCCGTGGTCGGTGTGACCGAAATCCCGCAGCACTACGCGCCACATTACGCAATGAAGATCACGCCGGAAGGACAGCTCACGCATTACCTGCCGGACAGCGCCGCGATCAAACGTCGCCAGGATGTGCCGAAGGCGTATTCACGCGACGGCACGGTGTATCTCTTCCGCCTTTCGACGCTGGAGAAGTACAACGACATCTACGGTGCGAACTGCATTCCGCTGCTCATTCCATCCGACGAGACGCTCAATCTCGACACGATGGAAGACTGGGAGCAGGCGGAACGCATCTTCGCACGCACGACTCCCGCGTGATCAGTCGAGAAACTGGCGTGCCCAGATCTCCAGATTGAGCCACTGCCAGATGAAGAAGGAGTTCTGGTTGTCACCCGCGAGATACCGCGCATAGCGCTCCTTCGCGCGATCGGGACAGATCCATCCACGCTGACGGAACGAATCGCTGTTCAGCACCTCCTCGACAAACGGACGCCACTCATGGCCCAGCCATTCGCGCTGCGGACTTTGCACGGTGCGCTTCGGTGCTTCGGCCACGGCGGGATCGATCTTCCGACGCAGCAGTTCGCGCACCGGCGCCTTCGTGCCACGACGATTCATCAAATTCTCCGCCGGCAGCGCCAGCCCCCACTCGACGAGTTCATGATCCATGAAGGGCACACGGAGTTCCTTCGCATACATCATCGAGATGCGGTCATTGAAGCGCAGTGCACGCGGAATCTTGGTGGCCACCAGATCACTCATCGCGAGATCACGTGCGGCGCTGCCCGTGGAAGCAGGCAGCACAGGCGTGCGCACCTCAGCGCCCTGCAAGGCCGCGCCAATCGCCTCGGCATGAAAC
>DAORHS010000046.1:0-12467 GCA_035438165.1 Prosthecobacter sp. | reverse complement strand
ACCCCCGCGAAGACGAAGTGAAGATCCGCACCGCCGCGATGCAGAACCGCATCCCCATCATGACCACGCTCCGCGGTGCCGATGCGGCCCTGAAGGCCATCAAGTCACTGCAAGGGAGTGAAGTGCAGGTGCGGGCTTTGCAGGAGTATCATCGTTGAGCAACAGTTACAGCCATGAAAACCAAATCAAATTTAAGCTTCCTTTCGTTGGTGGCGGACCCAGTGATGAAACTGGGGTTTGTCATTGGGTCTATGATGCTAATTCAAAGTGCCAAGGCGCAATACTATCAGCCACAGCCATCAGCGACACCTGGCTATCAACCGGCGGGGGCTTATCAGCCACCTTCGGAATATCCCAATCCCTATCCTGCGCCTACCCCACAGCCAAAAAAATACCGTGGAGGTGAATATAGTTTCGAAGTGGCGCATCAACCATCGCAGAAGGCGGGCGAGCCATATGCCTTTATTGGCCCTGAGCTTTTCGGGCCAGGTTACCGAACCCCCTATTCGATTTGGCAGCTAACAATGGATGCCAAAGGCAAGGTTACCGGCACGGTCGGCCCATTGAAGTATGCCAAAGGTCGAACTTATGATTTTCATGGCGAGATATTTGGGCGACCTGGGATCAATGGTTATTCTCGTATCAAGTTCCAGGTGACATTGGCAAATGGGCGTTTAGTCGCAGTTGGAGTGCTTTCGCCGGATCATGAATCGGATGAAATGGGCGTCAGCACTTCTCGGCCAGCAGGTGACTTCCCGCTTTCATTGCGGTTCGAGAACCTCGTGACCATCAATCCCGATACGGGCGCGAGAGATTATGATGAGGAATATGATCCTCATCCCGAATCACTCTTTCGTCGTGACGATGGATTTGGCGATGCGATGTTGATTAATGGAAAGGAGGTCGAGCAATGGGACATCTTGGAAGTGGTAGCCGACCCGGAAAAACTTGCAGAGGCTGCAAAATTTCTCAATGAGCGAGGTTATGCCCGTGTTAACTATTCAGGGGGGCTTGTATCAAGCGAGCACACGACATCTCAAGACCTTCTCACCAGGATTGTTATCGAAACCAGTCGCCCCAATCTGTGGGATGATATTATCACCCTCCGAAAATCCGGTCTATTTGTTACGGTAGAATCAGTCCCCGTTGAGAAAAGCGGGCCTGGCCAAAGCACTGAAGACAAACTTGTGATTGATAGTAGTCTTATTTGCAACGAGAGCGGCCGACCAGACGCAGATCGAATTCGCGCAATGTTAACGGAAGCTCTCGCAAAGATCGTGACTGACAAAAGTAAGCTCGGTAAAATTATAGTTCGCGACCTCAAGATTACTAGCAAGTCTGCGACGATTAGGTTGCAGGGGCCAGAATCGATTCTTGCGGGCAATAGCAACAAACGAATCGATGATCTCGAGTTTCGCTGCGTGATAACACAAGATACGGATGATCCACCAGGTAAGCATCGGCTATTCTTTTCATATGTAGCGGGGATGTGGGCAGACGCTCCAGTAGGAGGTGGGGTGGTAAAAGACGGGTGGTTTATTACAGTTGTCGACAGTGAGGTATGCCGAATGGCCTCCGAGAGGCTAGTCGTTAGCCTTGCTCAAACATTGAAAGGACGAGCGATTATAGGTGTTGAGGAGAATTGGGCTCACAATGCCGTTCCATACACTCCACCTGTCTATGAACACTTTGCCCCCTCAACCGCTCCACCTCAGCAAGTTCCCGGACAACCCGTCACGAAGGAACAACTTGATCGCGCTGAATCGTTGCTGAAAGAATTTAAACAGCAAATGGAGAATGAAACTAAGTGAACAGTTTGGTTACAACACCTCAAATTAAATTTACCTCATGAAACTTTCAACACTACGAGTGATCTGCGGGTGGATATTCATTGCGGGGCACTATTCGAATTTCATTCTCCTGTTTTTCTGGGGCTTGTTTTGGTCTGAGAGTGGATTTTCTGGGGTATCAGACATTTTTACACTGATGTTACCAATTTCTGGGGTAGCGGCTGTTGCGTCTGTTAAAGCGTTCTGGAGGACGGATTTGCCAACGAAACGCCGCGTTAAGGTAAACACTGCAGTCATGACTATTATGTTACCATCAATTTTGACTGTCCTCATTTGGTGTCTTCTCATTGCCTATGTAATGCAGCTGGCAGATGGGCCAAAGACTGTGAAGATTGGCATAGGCATGTGCGAGTTGGCATTTGGCGGAGTGATCGCCTTGTTTATTGAAAAACTGTTTGTTCCCGACGCAAAGACTGACAAGGAATAGAATTATAGCTCTCAGATGCGGGGTCAGGCAAAAATAACATATGGTAACCTTGTGGCTCGCTCCCGCCCTGCTTGGCGAACTCGATCGCAGCGCTCCCGTTTCATCTGCGCCAGCGGCGACCCTGATTTCAGTGTGCGCGAGAACGACCAACTTCCTTCGATCTGGCCTCAACTCTGTATCAAGCGGGTCCAAGGCCATGGCTGGCTGAAAGGAGCAACGCTCACGCCAGCGCCTCTTTGCAATACTGCACGCACTTCGCCACTTCCTTCACGGCATCGGAGCCTTCGGGGATCTTGTATTCCAGCTCGACCTCGGCGGGAAAGGTCCACTTCTCCTTCCGCATCAACTGCAGCACTTCCTTGATCGGGGTCTGGCCTTGACCCCAGGGCACGTTGTCGCCGGGAAATGGGTGGTGATTTCACAGGGAGCAGGCGGTCTTTCTCATCTGACCGCTCAGGCGCAGGCGTATGGTTGGGCATGAATCAATCTTCTCTGGGACTTCTGCGCGTGAAGGTGGTGGCGCTGGCGGTGGGCGATCTGGAACGGGCCAACCGGTTCTATGGCACCACGCTGGGACTGGAGCCGGCGACGGAAAACGGGCAGGCGGTGGGTTTCCATCTGGAAGACCTCGTCCTGATGCTCAAGCCGGTGGCGGACTGGTATGGCCGCCCCACGGCAGAGCCGAATCCGCGCATCACGCTGGAAACGGCAGACGCCCGCGCCACGGAGAAGGCGCTGCGCGAGCGCGGGGTGACCCTCTCCGACGCGGTGCAGGACTACGATGGATTCCTCGTGGGGGCGTTTCTCGACAGTGAGGGGAACAAGCTGTGGTTCTGCTCGCAGCCGTAGCCCGAAGGATGCGCCACGGAACCCGCAGTCGCGAAGACAGAGGCGGCGGACAAGAGAAGAGCCACTGCTGCCGCACGGATTCAGTGATCAGCCGCAGCGCGTCTCACTTCGGCTGATACTTCGGATACCGCTGCTGAAGCTGCTGGAGCATCTGCTTTGCCTTGGCGGCATCGCCTGCTTTTTCGAGCACCTTGGCGGCTTTGTAGAGCGCGTCCGGTGTCACATCGAGGTCGTCGAAGAACTGGCTGGGCACGGCATACTTGGCGGCACCGTCCTTCCATTTGCCAACGGCGGCGTCCTGCTGGCCCTCGGCGGCGAGCTTGTCGCCCTGCGCGGCATAAATGTCGCCTTCGAGGATGAGCAGTTCGGCCTGGAGCTTGCCGTCTTTGACGACCTGGAGGGCCTCCTGGGCCACCTTGTCGGCGTCGTCGAAAAGTCCTTTGCCGAGCTGGGCACGGCCTTTGGTCAGCAGCGCACGGGCCCGCGTGGCGGCGTCAGGTTCGGATTTGAGGAAGTTTTCCATGGCCTGGATGCTGGCGTCGAACTGCTTGTTCTCCAACTGGGCCATGCCGAGGTAGTTCCACACGACCGGTTCGGTGTTCTCCGGGTTTTCCGGGGTGACGGCGAGTTCGAGAAAACGTGCGGCTCGTTTGAAGTCGCTGCCGCTGTAGAGCTTGAGGCCGAGCCATTTCAGGATGTTTGGCGGCACCAGCCCGCCGGGCTTGGACTGCAGGTAGCTTTCGATCGTCTTCGCGAGGGTGTCCGCGTTCTGACGTGCGTAGTCGCAGAGAATGATGAGCTGGCTGGATTTTTCGAGGTAGTCCTGGCTGTCGATCTCGATGGAGCGACGCAGGGCGGGCACGGCTTTGTCGAAGATCTTCTGGTCGAAATAGCCACGACCGATGCCGTAGTAGGCCTGGGCGGAGGCGGTCGTGGTGGGGAACTTTTTCAGCAGCGTTTCAAAGGCGGCGACGGTGGCCTTGGGATCCTTTTGCTCCATCGCGATGAAGCCGAGCTGCAGCCAGGAGAGCTCGCAGGCGTCCGATTTCGGGAACTCCTTGGTCACGTGTTCAAAGTCGGCCTTCGCCTTCGGGAGGTCGCGTGCATCACGGTTGGCGAGCCCGCGGCGTGCATAGGCTTTGGGAATGAACTCGTGCGCGGGATGCTCGTTGATGAAGCGGGTGAAGGTGCCGACGGCCTCCTGATGCCTGCCGGCTTCGCCCTGCGCCCAGCCCATGTTGAACAGCGTGCCCGGGCGCAGTTTCTCGGGCAGCTTGTCGAGGACGACTTCGTTGTAGCTCAGCGCGGCCTGCTGGAAGTCGCCCTTGTTGAAATAAAAGTCGGCGCGGATGAGGCGTGCCAGCGAGAGATATTCGTGGTCGGCGTGCTTCTGCGCATGCCGGGCGATGAAGGCGGTGGCGAACTCGCCGAGGTCCTTGTCATTCAGCAGGTAGAAGCAATACAGCTTCCAGTAGCCGGCGTCGAAGGCCTCCTCGGTGTCGGGATGATACTGTTCGATGAGCAGATACACCTCGACGGCCCGGGCGTAGCTCTTCCGCATGCGGTAGGAGTGGCCGACGAGCACCAGCATCTTGGCGCGCGAGGCGCCTGGCGGCAGGGTTTCGGAGTTCTTGTTGTAGTAGTCGATGACGCCGTCGTAGTCGCCTTTGGCAAAGAGCGCCTGGATGATGCCGACGAGGGCGATGCCGCGGTTTTGCTCGCTGGTTTCCGGCATGCGCAGCGCTTTTTCGAACATGACGACGGACTCGTCCGGCTTCTTCAGCTCCGCATAGAGCACCGCCGCGCGGATGCTGGCCTCGGCGATGATGGCACGATCCGCGCTGGTTTTGACGAGTTCATCAAAGATCGGCAGCGCCTCCGTCTTCTTGTCCTGACCGAGGTAGATGCTGCCGAGCGTGAGCAGCGCGGTTTCGCGGTACGGATTGTCCGTCTTGATCGCGATCACGCTGTTTAGCGCGGCGGTCTGCTTTTCCTTGTCGCCTGCCATTTCGTAGGCGCGGCTTTTGTTGTAGGCGGCGGCCAGCCTGACCTGAGGGCTCTTGGTTTTGGCCTCACAGAAGGCAAAGTTCTTTGCCGCGTCTGCGAACTTGGAGTCATTGAACATCATGGCACCCAGACGGTAGGCGGCGGACGGCGCGCCCTCGCTGGTCGGATAGCGGTTCACGACCTCCTCATAGTAACCGGCGGCCTGCTTGAGCTGGTTCTGCTTCATGTAGCACTCGCCGATGCGGAAGAGCGCGTCCGGCACCTGCCTGCCGCTGGGATAGGTTTGCAGGTACTTCGCATAGCTCTGCGAGGCCATGCCCCACTCCTGGCGGTCATAGGCCAGCGTGGCGAAATCAAACATGTCATCGTCCGGTCCCTTTGTTTTGGGCGGGGCGGGGCGATCTTTCGGATCATCGAGCACCGGCTGCGCCTTCGGCGGCGGGCGCACGGGAATGGCTTTCGGAATCGGAGCGTCGTCCTCCACCGGCAGGGCGCGTGGCGGCACCTGCTGCGCCAGGGACGGAAGCGTGATCAGGCAGAACACCGCTGGAAGGAAACGCGGCGCATGACTGCGCGAGATGGTGGAAAACGTGGCGGCGGTCATCTCACTGGGGGCGTGGCGGCGGGTTGGTCGGCATCGGGCTTGCGCGTGGCGAAGGCGATGTTCCAGATGCCGGCCTTCTGGCAGGTGTCCAGCACGCGGATGACGTGCTGGTAGTTCACGATTTCATCGCCGCGCAGGATCACGGCCTGATCCTTGTAGAGGGTCACGATGTTCTTCAATTTCACCAGCAGTTCGTCGGTGTTGAATTTCTGTCCGTTGACGATGATCTCGCCGTCTTTTTTGATGTTGATGATGATCTCGCCGACGTTGCGGGACTCCTTCTCCTTGCCTTCGTCGGCCGCAGGCACGCTGACATCCATGACCTGCTCCTCCTTGGCATACTGGAAGGTCACGGCAAAGAAGATCACGAGCAGGAACAGCACGTCCACCAGCGGCGCGAGCTGCATGGGCGAGGGCTCAATGGAATGTTGTTTGCGGAAGTTCATGCTCGTGAAGTCGTAATGACGAAATCAGAATGTCGAATGACGAACCTCGCGGGGGGAGGAGGCGGCACGGGTCATTCGGGATTGGTCATTCATTCGTCATTCCTCATTCGGGTTTCGTCATTTTATCACTGGCCGGCGACCGCGCGTGCGGCACGCTTGTACTGCACCGCGAGCAAGGCCATCAAATGTGTCGTCGCCGCTTCCATTTCCGAAATCAGGCGGTTCACCTTGCCGCGGAAGATCGCATAGAACATGAGCGAGGGGATGCCGATCACGAGACCGGAGGCCGTGCAAAGCAGCGCTTCGGACACGCCCTGCGCTAGGCCAAGCTGGTTCGAGCCGCCGACACCCTTGCCGGAGATCTCATGGAAGGTGGTGATCATGCCCAGCGTGGTGCCGAGCAGCCCGAGCATCGGGGCGATGGCTCCCACGTCACCGAGATACGCGATCCGGGCCAGCAGCAGGCTCGACTGGCGGTTGCCCTCGGCCTCGGTCACTTCCTTCACCTCCTCAAAGCTCGCCGTCGGGTTGCGCGTGGCGAAATCCAGCGTTTTCGAGGTGATGCGGGCGATGCACTCGTTGCGGCGGTTGCACACGGCCAGCAGGCCCAGGTAGTCCTGCTTGCGGATCAAGGCGTCCGCCGAATTCATGAACGCATCGCTGACCACCGTGCCCTGCCTCACCGTCAACGCAAACAGCACAATCATAAAGAACGCGATCATCGACAGGATGATGAGCGGATAAGCCATGACGCCGGTGCGTTTCACGAAGCCGTTGAACGTCAGCACATCGCCATAGGGGTTTTCATCAGCAGTGCTTGCGGCCACGGCGGCGGCGGGAGCGGCTGGTGCAGGCTGCTGGGCCTGGGCGGTGAGGTTCATCGTGAAGATGAGTGCCACCAGCAGGGCCAGGGCGAGGAGGATTTTTCGATGCATGAGGGCGCGACTGTAAACGTGGGTGCCAGCCTTGCAAGCGGGCTGGTTGGCTGGCTTTGAAGCGTCTATGCCAGCAATTCTTGCACCACCTTGCACTCGTTCACGCCCGTGAGGCGGAAATCGAGGCCAGCATAGCGATACGTGAACTTTTCGTGGTCAAAGCCGAGGATCTTCAGAATCGTCGCATGCAGGTCATGCACATGGACGGGGTTTTCCGTCGCCTGGAAGCCGAACTCATCCGTCGCGCCGTGCGTGTAGCCGCCGCGCACGCCGCCACCGGCCAGCCACATCGTGAAGCCGTAGTGATTGTGGTCGCGGCCATGCTGTTTCCCGGCATTTGCCCCTGGTGTCGGCAGTTCCACCGCCGGGGTGCGGCCAAATTCACCACCCCACATCATCAGCGTCTCGTCCCACAGGCCGCGCTGCTTCAAATCGCTCATGAACGCAGCCATCGCGCCGTCGGTCTTTTCGCCCAGCTTCCGATGCTCGAGAATTTCGTCGTGATTGTCCCACGGCTGGCCCGCGCCGGTCCAAAGCTGGATGAAACGCACTCCGCGCTCCAGCAAACGCCGGGCGATGAGGCACTGGCGGCCAAAAGCGTGGTCGCCATACATCTTCCGCACCGATTCCGGTTCCTTCATGATGTCGAAGGCGTCCGTGGCCTCCATCTGCATGCGGTAGGCCAGCTCGTAGCTCTGCACCCGGGCTTCGAGCTGCTGGTCGCGGTCCTGCTGCACCAGATGTTTTTGATTCAACTCCTGCAGCAGGTCGAGCTGACGGCGCTGCTGCTTGAGATCGAGCGAGCCGTTCTTGATGAACTCCACCAGCTTTTCGACCCGCGTGTCCTCCGTGTTGATATACGCACCCTGATAGGCGCTCGGCAGAAACGCGGACTGCCAGTTCTTCGTGCGGCGCGTCGGCATGCCGCCGGGACACATGGAGATGTAGCCCGGCAGGTTTTGGTTCTCGCTGCCCAGGCCGTACGTGATCCACGATCCCATCGTCGGCCGGTTCAGGCGGCTCTCGCCGCTGTTCATCAGGCCCAGCGAAGGCTCATGATTCGGCACGTCGGCGTGCATCGAGCGGATCACGCAGAGATCGTCGGCGAAAGCGCCGAGCTTTTCGAACACCTCGCTCACTTCAAGCCCGCACTCGCCGCGTTTGGTGAATTTGAACGGCGATTTGAAACCCGCGCCGGTCGGGCGCTCCGTTTTGAGCACGTTCGGCAGCGCCTTGCCGTCGTATTTGTCCAGCATCGGCTTCGGATCGAACGTGTCCACGTGGGACGGCCCGCCGTTCATGAAGAAATGCACCACGCGCTTCGCCTTCGGCTCAAAATGCGGCCGTTTCAGCGCCATTGGGTCCAGCGTGGCCGCCGCAGCCGGTTGATTGAACAGCGAGCCTGCCGCCACGCTGCCAAAGCCCATGCCGACACGCTGCAGCAGTTCACGACGCGTCAGAAACGCATGCTCCAGATTCGGAGCATGATGTGGGATGGGGAAGTTCATTGGGGGGTGCTGAAAATACGCCGTTTTGGACACATTGCTATCGCATGATTCCAGCCACGAGAAAGCGCGATCACGACCGCAACTTCGCTTCTCTGCATCATGGCAAACATTATGTTTCACGAACATAATGTTCGGCATGCATCAGTGCTCGGCTCCGAGCGTCTCAAACGCCCGGTAGTAATGCAGCGTGGGGTAGTCGAAGCGGTTGTTGAGGGCTTCTTTGAGCTTGCTGAGGCTTTCCAGGCCGTGCTCGGCGGCGGCTTCGCGCATGAGTTGCTCGTCCCCGGCGCTGAAGTAATCACGCGGATCGGCCTGGAGCGCGCCGCTGGCGATGGCCTGGGCCAGATGGTTGTGAATCGTGCTGACGACGAGATTGCGCTGGGCGGCGATCTTTTCAGGGCTGAGGCCCTGGCGGTAAAGACGCAGCGTTTCGAGCGCGGTGCCGTTCGCGCCGCTTTCGCTTTTCATTTTAGGCGTGGGCGGCGGCGGAGCTTCAGCGGCGAAAGTCTGGCGCTCATGCCTGGCCAGCCACTCCTTGATCTCCGCCATGAAAAGCTGGCCGTAATCCGCCAGCTTCTGACTGCCGACGCCGGGGATGTCGAGAAAAGCGCGATCGGTCTGCGGATAGCTGCGGCACATGTGGCGCAGGCTGGTGTCGCCAAAAATCACATACGGCGGCACGGCTTTTTCATCGGCGAGACGCTTCCGCAGCGCTCGCAGCTCCGCAAAGAGACCTTCATCACAGGCGATGCTGCCTGCGCGTGAGACTTTGGCCGTGCTGGTGCTCGCGACAACCGGTGAGCGTGTCAGCAGGATCGGCGTGCGATTCATCAGCGCGGCCAGACCTTGTTTGGAAAGCGAGAGCGTCTGAAAATTATCCGGCGAGGCGTCGATGTAGCCCAGGCGGATGAGCTGGCGGCCCAGCGCGGTCCATTCCTCACGCGGCGTGTCCTTGCCGATGCCGTAGGTGCTGAGCTGGTCGTGATACCATTTGCGAATCTTCTCCGTGTTCGCCCCGGCGAGCACTTCGACGACGTGATTGAGTCCGGTGCTGAAGTTGCTCTTTTGTTTGATGCGGAAGACGCAGCTCAGCAGCTTTTGTGCCTGCGTGGTGGCATCCCATTGCTCGCGTGGTTGCAGGCAGATGTCGCAGCCGCCGCAGTTGTCGCCGGGCCACTGCTCGCCGAAATAGTCGAGCAGCGACACGCGGCGGCACTCGCTGCCCTCGGCAAAGTCGGCCATCAGCCGCATCTGCCGTGCGGCGATCTCGGCGGCCTTCGCGTCCGTCATTTCATCGAGAAACTTCAAGTTCCGCACCAGATCGCCACGCGAATAAAGCAACACGCAGTCCGCTGGCAGACCGTCGCGTCCCGCACGGCCCGTCTCCTGGTAGTAGCCCTCGATGTTCTTCGGCAAATCGGCATGAATCACGAAACGCACGTCCGGTTTGTTGATGCCCATGCCGAAGGCGATCGTCGCGCAAACCACCCGCGCCTCATCGCGAATGAAGGCCTCTTGATTGGCCGCCCGCTCCTCCGGCTGCAACCCCGCGTGATACGCCACCGCCTTCACGCCCTCCGCAGACAGCGCCGCCGCGAGGGATTCCGCGCTCTTGCGCGACTGCACATACACGATGCCCGCATCATTCGGCCGCTCGCGGATGAACTCATACACCTGCCGGGTCGATTGGCTCTTCGGCACGATGCTGTAGCTCAAATTCGGCCGGTTGAAGCTTGCGAGAAACACTTCCGGCTCCGGCAGCTCAAGCTGGCGGATGATGTCGCCGCGCACCTGCTCCGTGGCGGTGGCCGTGAGCGCCAGAAACGGCACGCCGGGCAGTTTGGCACGCAATTGCGCGAGCTGCCGGTACTCCGGCCTGAAATCATGCCCCCACTCGCTGATGCAGTGCGCCTCATCGACCGCGATGGCCGTCACATTCCAGCGTTGCAGGTCTTCGACAAAGCCCTGCATCATCACACGCTCCGGCGCGGCGTAGAGCAGCTTGTAATGGCTATTTTCCAGCCCCGAGCGCCGCCGCTGCGCCTCGCTGCCTTGGATCGACGAGTTCAAAAAAGTCGCCGCCACGCCGCTGGCCGTCAGTGCATCGACTTGATCCTTCATCAGCGCGATCAGCGGCGAAACCACCAGCGTCACGCCCTCCCGCGCCAGCGCTGGCAGTTGAAAGCACAGCGACTTGCCCGCGCCCGTCGGCAAAATCGCCACGACATCCTTCCCCGCCAGCGACGCCGCCATGATCTCCCGCTGCAGCGGGCGGAAGGCGTCGTAACCAAAGGATTGCTTGAGCAGCGGCAGCAGCGAGTCGGTCATGGAAAACATCGTGAAAGCGACTCAACGTGAGCGCAAGTCTCGGTCGGCGGCAGCCCATGCCGCATCGAGCACAATCTCGGCATGAAATCTGCCCGTTTTGATGCGTAGTCGTTGTCCCCAAACTTTGAAAATGCCCCTGAATTCACGCCATTTCGCCCTAGTCGGCCTTGTCGTCGCCGCGTCCAGTCTTTCTGCTGCTCCCGATTGGAAGCAGGTGGAGTCTTTTCTCGCGGCCAAATGCTACGAGTGCCACAACCCCGAAAAAATGAAGGGCGATGTCGATTTGAAGAAGTTCGCGGCGAATCCGGATGTGCCGGTGAATTTCGAGATCTGGAACACGGTGAAGGACACCATCGACAATGGCGACATGCCGCCGCGAAAGGCGAAACAGCTTACCTCCGAGGAAAAAGTCGGCATCACCGGTTGGGTGCAGCATTCGCTCGATCTGCTCGCTGAGGCGAAATCCGGCGATCCGGGCCCGGTGACGATGCGTCGCCTCACGAACGCCGAGTATGATTACACCCTCCGCGACCTCACCGGTCGCGATTACTCTCTCGCGAAGGAGTTCCAAACCGATGGCGGCGGCGGTGAAGGCTTCACCAACACCGGCGACGTGCTGTTCATGAGCCCGGCGGCCATCGACAAGTATTTCGCTGCCGCGCGGAAGCTCGCGGATCACGCGACGATCATGCCGGGAACGGGCATCGTGTTTCACCCGAGCCGCATCGGCCTGCGCGGGCCGGAGCAGGTGAAGGCGCAGGCGCAGCAGGGCCTCTACGTGTGGTATCAGCAGATGGCCGCGCCGCATTTGCCGAAGGACTTCGACCCGATGCGCGAGGGCGATTACATGCTCGCCTGCTGGAAGCACAAGACGCTCAAAACGCCGCTCGACCAGCTCGCGAAGGACATGAAACTCAGCATCCACTTCCTGAGCAACTGGTGGAACCTCGTGAACAGTACCGAGCCGAAAAGCCGCTACCTCGACCTCGTGCGCGTGGCCTGGCGTGAGCTGCCCGGCGATGAAAAAGCCGCGCACGAGCGCATCAAGGCCATTGAGGCCGATCTGCTGAGCTGGAACAACCCGAAAAAGCCCGGCAGCGGTCCGCAGCGCTGGCAGCAGGACAGCGACGGCATCCGTCCGTATCCGATGCAGGGCTCGGTGGGCGGCAAATCGCAGATCCACCTTTGCTTTGGCGACATCGGCGATGGCAATAAAGGCGATATCGCGCTCGTGACCTCTATTGAGGTCAGCGTCGGCAAGCAGAAGCTGAATTACCTGAACTGGCTCGATAAAACGCTCGTGGAAAAACGCCAGCAAGCCGCCGCGAACCCGCCGCCGCCGAATCTCGACGCGTTGAAGGCCCGAATCGCCGAGCTGGAGAAGACGCGAGCGCTTTACGGCAAGCATCCGCAGCAGGGCCGCAGCATCGAGCCGCAGGTACTCGCCTTTGCCGCGCCGCAAGTCGTCACGCTGCCGCTGCCGGAGGGCGCGGACTGGTTGAAGGTGGACACA